>NZ_PNDT01000073.1:0-60886 GCF_005886375.1 Pseudoalteromonas sp. S1727 | reverse complement strand
GACCTTTTTTCTTTGGATCTATGTGTCGACCACTCCAGTCCACTAATTCAATGTAATCTAGCAAGGCAAAGGGAATTGTATGTTTGATGTCATTACCACCAAATGGCTTTAGCTGTGCAGGTTGGCTTTCATGTTGGATATTATCCTTTTGCTTGAGGGGCTTATTCGCTTTCATCACGTCTGCGGTAAAGGCTTTGAAATGCGCTATACGTTCTTGAATTGAGGTGAAATCACTGTCTTCGAGTGTATCGGCTATATTTGCTCTGATAGGATTTAAATCGACATACGCCATACAACTTAGCACTGCGGCTTGATCTAATAGCGCTTGTGACTTATAGCGCCCTTCCCACAAATTTATAGGGAATAAATTTGAATGCCGTTAGGCAGCCCGAAGGGTGAGTGCCAAGGATGGCAGCGAATAATACTTTCCGGTGCAGTTATCTTCTTTATTGGCCTCGCGGGCTATATATTCATTGAGGTTTTTCATATACCAGCTGATGTCATACAACCTTTCTCGCCATTTTGAGATAATTTCATTGAAGAAAAGTAACCTAGACTTATCTAATTGCTCACCATTTAAGTAACGGTCAACCAGCATGTGACCATTATAGAGTTGATACCAGCGCTTAATTACTTCTTCATCAGACCACTCAAGGGCTTGTTGCTTATTCACATTTACAACGAGATGGTAATGGTTGCTCATAATCGCGTAGGCTGCGATTTCGATGGCAAACACGCTACTTAATAACTTTATTCGCTCTATAAGCCACTCTCTACGGTGATCAAAGTTTTTACCCGTGTGTTTATCATTACCACACAAGTATGCTTGTCTGACACAACGAGCTATTAAGTGGTAATAGGATGTAGATGATAAATCAATCAAGCTTTTTCTTGCGCGAGTCATAAAGTATCAGCTCCAGTTAAACTGTATATAATAACAGTAGTTGATATTATGGTTTTTGCAAAAAAATGTACGCCTGTCCTGTTTTGAGAAAAGTGTCAGCCTTAGCTAGACCCATGTACTGTAACTTTCATTGTGTAAGTTCCTCACATGTCCAAACTGGTTTTTCAAATTTGAAAAGGACCAGTGCGACGAGCAATAAAGCACCGCCAAAAGCCAACCACGATGATATGACTTGCGAAGCATAAAACCACCCAATTGCAGCGGCTATTACAGCAATGAGCACGTGTAACATAAGGGGTACTTTGCCTTGGGTACCGTAAGTTAGCTGATACGCTTTAACAACTTTGTCTGCCACCAAGAACTCACAGGTAGTTATATTTTTTGTCAGCCCTTTAGCTTGTAGCTTGATTTTCGCTGTTTTATTATCCACCCTAAATTCATGGCACGATTGAAACCTATAGTTTTTAGACTCACTAACAATCTCGCCATCTATTTTTACGATTTCTTTTCCTGACACTGGCGAGCAATCATAAGTGATCTGCTTATTATTGAAATAAAATTTAAAATGCATCCCTTTACTCGCTGAAACTTGTACATTTTCATTCGCCGTAATCATATTCCCTTGCCCTGTAATATTTTTTAATACTATGTTTTTAGTGATTTTAAACAAGCAGCAAAATAGTAATACTTTGCACGCAAACAGCTGTATTTAATACTAGTTTGTTGACTAATTAAACATTTAAAAATAAAAAACGGCAAGCCTTGGCTTACCGTTTTAATCATTAATAATCAATAACCGCGGTTACAAACGAATACCGCCGTCGATCTCAACCACGCGACCAGTGAAAAAGTCATTTTCGATAATATACTGAGCAGTATGCGCAATTTCATCAGCTTCGCCAAAGCGCCCTACTGGGGTGACTGCGAGCATACGCTGCTTAGCTTCTGGCTTCATGGCGTCGGTCATATTAGTGCGGATAACGCCCGGTGCAATAGCACCTACACGAATACCGAAACGGCCAAGCTCTTTTGCCCAACCTGTGGTCATAGCAACCACACCCGCTTTAGAAGCTGCGTAGTTGGTTTGGCCAATATTCCCCGCCCGCGCAACGCTCGACATATTGACAATTACGCCGCCTTTGCCAGATTCAATCATATGGGATGCTGCTTCTCGGCCCGCTAAAAATACGCCTGTTAGGTTCACATCAATCACAGATTTAAATTGATCTAGGGCCATTTTAGCAACGACTTTACCTTCTTTGGCTTTGATAAACATGCCATCACGTAAAATTCCGGCATTATTAATTAACACGCCAATGTGA
Source organism: Pseudoalteromonas sp. S1727 (assembly GCF_005886375.1). Lineage (NCBI taxonomy): Bacteria > Pseudomonadati > Pseudomonadota > Gammaproteobacteria > Alteromonadales > Pseudoalteromonadaceae > Pseudoalteromonas > Pseudoalteromonas sp. S1727. The sequence goes on along the minus strand of NZ_PNDT01000073.1, from coordinate 58,660 downwards.
CCAAAGTCTGTGTTAATGGTATTAAAAGTATCGACCATAGCTTGTTCATCAGTGACGTTCGCCACATAGGCTTTAACCGTAGTGCCTTGCTGACTAAGCTCTGCAACTGCCGCATCTAATAAATCTTGCTGCATATCAATTAACGCCAGATCAGCACCAAGCGACGCAAATTTATGCGCCATTGCAAAGCCTAGGCCTTGTGCACCGCCTGTGATCACCACGGTATTATTTTTAATTTCCACCTGTTACTCCTTCGAGAATAGTTTAAAAATGGCGCTAAAATCGTCGCTACCCGCACCTTGATGTTGCAGCATGGTATAAAGGTTTTTCGCCATTGAGCCCATTGGGGTTGCTGAGTTACTTTCCTGCGCGGCTTCCATTGCCAAACCTAAATCTTTAGCCATTAAATCAACCATAAAACCTGGCTTATAATTATTGCTGGCAGGGGCTGTTTCCATAACACCAGGGCATGGGTTATAGAGTTCAAGCGTCCAGTTACGGCCCGAGCTTGCTGTCATTATATCGCTCAGCACTTTTGCATCTAGGCCATTATTAATACCCATTTGAATTGCTTCACTGGTGCCTGCCATTAAAATGCTCAGTAGCATGTTATTACAGATTTTTGCGACTTGCCCTGCACCAATTGCTCCAGCATGAAAAATATTTTTGCCCATATCTGCAAGCACATGCTGCGCTTGACTAAAGTGGGCATCGTCGCCACCGACAATAAAGGTCAATGTACCAGCAGTTGCCCCTGCAACCCCACCCGATACCGGCGCATCAACAAAAGCAATGCCTTGTTCACCAAGTTCAGCACCCACTTCACGCGCGGATGCAGCATCTATCGTAGAACAATCAATAACCAGTGTATTTTTAGCCAATACATGAATAAGGCCAGTATCACCTAAATAAAGCGATTTAACATGCTTACTAGCAGGTAACATGCTGATCAACACATCAATGTCGGTGGCACAGTGTTTAGCATCTGTCGCTGCTAGTGCGCCGTTACTGGCCAAGTCATTTACGACCGACTGGTTTAAATCAAACACTTTGACTTGATGACCCGCTTTCACCAGATTGGCAGCCATAGGGCCACCCATATTACCTAAACCGATAAAACCAATTGAAAGTGACATAACCTTATCCTTGTGTGAGTTGTTTTAATGGATGCGTATCAGCAGTCCATCGCAGTGTGAAAAAGCTCTCTATTAGCTCTTCAGGCAGTGCTGCTATTGATTTGAACTGCCAGTTAGGCGCGCCATCTTTATCAATTAACAACGCTCTTACCCCCTCTTGGAATTCGCCTACTTCACCACAGCGTACAGACATCCCGAGTTCCATTTGGAAACACTCGCCAAGGCTTTTTCCTTGTGAGTTAGCAAGCTGGCGCTCAACTAAAGCACAACTTAATGGGCAACCATGCTTTAATGATTTTTGTGCTCGTGTAAGCCAAACGTCATCAGTGTCTAGGTTTAGAATGTAATTAACTTTATCTTTTAAATCAGTAAACTCACCGAGTTGTTGAATTGTCGCTAAATTCGCTTTTACATTGCCTTTTGGCATGCGTCCAGAAATGTTATCAAGCTCAGTTAATAATGAAGTGAGTTTATCGTGATTTAACGCAGCCGTTTTTCCCCACTTGATAGCGATAAGTTGCTCAATCATACTGTCGTACTTATCAGCTTTAACAAAATGATCCGCCAGCGATACAAACATCGCATCGTCGCAATTAATAGACGCTGCGGTTAGCCCTAAAAACAAGCCAACCTGCTCAGGCATTTTGTGTAAAAAGTAGCTCCCGCCTACATCAGGGTATAAGCCAATGGTCAGCTCAGGCATAGCAATACGCGATGTTTCGGTGACAACGCGATGACTCGCACCGGCCATTAAACCAAGTCCACCGCCCATCACAATACCGTTACCCCACACCAAGATCGGCTTGTCGTAACAATGGATTAAATGATCAAGGCGATACTCTTGGGTAAAAAAGTCTTCGATTAGATTAGCAGGCTCACCACTTTTCATGGCTGTGTGCAGGCTGACCACATCACCACCGGCGCAAAATGCTTTCTCTCCTGCACCTTTGATAATGACCATAGCAATGTTGCTATCTTCAGCCCATGCTAACAACTGAGGCTCTAATAGTTTGATCATGGCAAAATTCAGTGCGTTTAATGACTTTGGCGCATTAAGGGTGGCAAAACCAATTAATGAGCCGTTTGCAGCGGCCGCGGTTTCAAACACCACTGGCGCATCAGGCGAATTTAATTGTGTTAGTTCAACCATTAGCCGTTCACCCAATTTGCTTTGCGTTTTTCTAAGAAGGCATTGACGCCTTCACGTTGATCCTCAGAATCAAATAAGCCAACAAATAATTCACGCTCAAGGGGTAATACATGCGCCATTGGCTGAGTACGGCCTTTTTGAATTAATGATTTACATGCCGATACTGCAACAGGACTTTGATCGGCCACTTGATTAGCCAGCTTAAGTGCGGCGGCAAAACTTTCACCTTGTGCAACTACTTCTTCAACTAAGCCGATTTGCAGGGCTTTATCAGCTTTTAGGCGTTCACCGCATAAGATCATCCGTTTTGCCCAGCCTTCACCTACTAACCATGCAAGGTTTTGTGTGCCACCAGCACAGGGTAATAAACCCACTTTTGCTTCAGGTAATGCCATTTGTGCTTGCTCTTCAGCAATACGAATATCGCACGCTAAGGCGACTTCTAAGCCGCCGCCCATGGCATAACCATTAATTGCCGCAATTGATACGCCTCTAAAAGCAGTCAGTGCTTCAAACGCTTCACCAAACACTTGCGACATGGTCGCGGCAACACCTTTATCGCCATCAGCAAATACATTTAAGTCGGCACCGGCACTAAAAAACTTGTCGCCTTCGCCGGTGATCACTAACGAATAGATATTTTTATTATCGTTAAGCTCATTAACGGTAGTTTTTAATGCAATTAACGTGTCTTTGGTCCAGGTATTTGCTGGCGGGTTAGACATAGTTAAAATAGCTACATGACCTTCAATGGTTAAATCAATACTTGGGTTTGACATGACGTGCTCCTTATAAAATATCAGCGGCTGATTCGGCTAAAATACGACGTGCAATGATCACACGCATAATTTCGTTAGTGCCTTCTAAGATTTGGTGTACGCGCACATCTCGAACATGGCGCTCAAGTGGGTATTCTTTAATGTAGCCGTAACCACCATGAATTTGCAGTGCGTCGTTACAGACTGTAAAGCCAACATCAGTGGCAAAACGTTTTGCCATGGCGCAATAAGTGGTTTTTTCACTGTCACCAGAGTCAAGTTTAAACGCAGCTAATCGCACCATTTGTCGTGCTGCCACCAGCTCAGTATTCATATCAGCAATTTTAAATTGCAGCGCCTGAAAAGCAGCCAGAGGCTTACCAAACTGCGTACGCTCCTTTAAATATTCGCGGGCCGTTTCAAGCGCCGCTTGGGCAGTACCAATAGAGCACGTAGCGATATTTATTCGCCCGCCATCTAAGCCTTGCATGGCAAACTTAAAGCCTTCGCCCTCAGCGCCAAGTAAGTTATGTGCTGGTATACGCACATCTTCAAAACTAATTAAGCGCGTAGGTTGTGCGTTCCAGCCCATTTTCTCTTCTGCTTTACCATACTCAACGCCTTTAGCGTCAGCCGGTACAACAAACGCTGAAATACCCGCTGCGCCTTCGCCGCCAGTACGTGCCATAACCACTAACACTTCGGTTTCACCTGCACCCGAGATAAACATTTTTGAGCCGTTGATCACGTACTCATCACCTTCACGTACAGCTTTGGTTTTTAGTGATGCAGCATCAGAGCCGGAGCCTGGCTCTGTTAAACAGTAAGAGGCTAATAACTCGCCCATCACTAATTGTTCACAATACTGCGCTTTAGTTTGCTCAGTGCCAAAGCTTGCGATCATCCAGGTGGCCATATTATGAATGGTCAACATTGCAGTAGTTGCAGTACAGCCCATCGCAAGTTGTTCAAAAATAATGCTTGAATCTAAACGCGATAAGCCTAATCCACCGGCTTCTTCTGGGGTGTATAAACCGCAAAAGCCAAGTTCGCCTGCGGCTTTGATAGTCTCTTTTGGGAAAATATGTTCACGGTCCCATTTGGCGGCATGAGGAGCAAGTTCTGACTGCGCAAATTGGCGCGCCGTATCTGCAAATGCTTGCTGATCTTCTGTTAAATTAAAGTCCATTGGCGACCTCTTTATAAAATATGTTGTCAATTTAGATATTCGTGAAGAGCAGCGAAGGCAATGATATTGTGTGTGAAATCGCCTTCGCGCCCCTCTTTTTTATTATGTGGAGTTAGTTAAATTAATTACTTAAGGTTGATGCTCATATTAGGGCCTGAGGCAATATCGTCTTCAAACCAACGTGAGGTAATGGTTTTGGTTTCTGTATAAAAACGAATGCCTTGCTTACCGTAAGTGTGCGTATCCCCGTAGAACGAACCTTTCCAACCAGTAAATGAGAAAAATGGCAGTGGTACAGGGATTGGTACGTTAATACCTACTTGACCGACTTCGATTTCGTGTTGGAATTTACGGGCAGCTGCACCGCTTGAGGTAAATAATGATGTTCCATTACCATAAGGTGACTCATTGATCAGTGCGATTGCTTCATCCAGAGAATCAACAAACATACACGCCAGTACTGGACCAAAGATCTCTTCTTTGTATAAATCCATGTCGGTGGTTACATCGCTAAACAGGGTTGGTCCAACCCAGTTACCCTTTTCATAACCTGCAACGGTAAAGTCCGAGCCATCAATTAAACACGTTGCGCCTTGCGCTTTACCGCTTTCAATTAATGAAAGAATACGTGCTTTGGCAGCCGGTGATGTTTGTGGGCCGTATGCAGCCTCTTTGTCATCCCATACACCTGGGCGTACATTAGCAAAACCGGCTTTAATATCGTCAACCCAGTCTTTCGCTTGGCCTACAAATACCGCGACTGAAATACCCATACAACGCTGGCCTGCCGCACCAACAGACGCACCAACAAGGTTATTAACAACGTGCGAGCGACTAGCATCAGGCATGATCACCATGTGATTTTTTGCACCCACACAAGCTTGCACACGCTTTAAATTTGCAGTGCCTTTAGAGTAGATGTATTCACCTACACCACAAGAGCCAACAAACGAAATTGCACGTACTGCAGGCTCTTCTAATAACCGGTCAACTTGTGCTTTAGTACCATGCACAACTTGCAGCACGCCCGCTGGTGCACCGGCCTCAATGAAAAGCTCAGCCAAACGCATTGGCGTTAATGGGTCTTGCTCTGACGGTTTTAAAATAAAGGTGTTGCCACATACAATCGCCAGTGGGAACATCCACAATGGGATCATCGCTGGAAAGTTAAACGGCGTGATGCCCGCACACACACCCAGTGGCTGCATGTATGAGTAAGTGTCGATTTTACGCGCCACGTTTTCCATTGTCTCACCCATCATTAATGACGGTGCATTAGCCGCTTGTTCAACAACTTCAATACCACGCCACACATCGCCTTTGGCATCTTCAAATGTTTTGCCTAATTCGTGGCAAATAATGGTGGCAAGTTCATCATGATGTTCTTTTAAAAGTGCCGCGTACTTCATCATAATGCGCGCACGCTCAGTGATTGGTACGTCTTTCCATGTTTTAAAGGTCTCTTTAGCTGATGCGATCGCGGCATCCATTTCTGCGTCTGTTGCACATGGTACTTGTGCAAGCACTTCTTGGTTTGCAGGATTGATAACGTCAATCAGTTGAGCTGATGTTGATTGAACAAATTCACCGTTGATAAGTAATGGTACTTGGTGCATAACGCACTCCTCCCCAGAGGGTAATTAATTAAGCCGCAGTAGTTATTGTTAAAAGAGCCTACGGCTGTGAGAGTTTAAATTTGTTTTCTAAAAACTAGAGTGCTTCTACTGCTAGGGCAACCGCTTCACCGCCACCAATGCATAATGATGCTACGCCTTTTTTAAGGCCGCGATTTTTAAGCGCGTGAATAAGCGTCACTAAAATACGTGCACCACTGGCACCAATTGGATGACCCAGTGCACACGCACCGCCATTAACATTTACTTTGCTTTCATCAAGCTTTAACTCATTGATGGCAAGCATAGTAACCATGGCAAAGGCTTCGTTAATTTCCCACAGGTCAACGTCATTCGTTGTCCAGCCCGCTTTAGCAAGTAAGCTATTCATAGCGCCTACCGGAGCAAGCGTAAACTCACTTGGTTTTTGCGAATGGGTGCTGTGGGCAACAATTCGACACAGTGGGGTCAGCCCTTGGGCTTTTGCATGTGATTCGCTCATCAAGATAAGTGCAGCGCCACCGTCAGAGATTGACGATGAATTTGCAGCAGTAATAGTGCCGTCTTTTTTGAAAGCGGCGCGCAGGCTCGGTATTTTTTCAGGACGAGCATTACCCGGTTGTTCATCAATGCTGATAGTAACGTCGCCTTTACGGCCACTGATTGTGTGTGGCGCAATCTCGTTGGTAAAACTGCCGTTTTCAATCGCCGCATTGGCTTTACTTAACGAGCTCAGCGCAAACGTATCCATTTGCTCACGACCAATCCCATATTCATCAGCAGTGTCTTGTGCAAAACAGCCCATGGCTTTGTTATCGTACGCGTCTTCTAGGCCATCGCTCATCATGTGATCTTTTATTTCACCGTGCCCCATGCGCATGCCACCGCGTGCTTTTGGGATAAAGTACGGCGAATTAGTCATGCTTTCCATGCCACCAGCAACCGCGCTATTAATTGAACCCGCTTTAATTAAGTCGTGTGCAAGCATCGTCGCTTTCAAGCCTGAGCCACACACTTTATTAATTGTTGTTGCGCCGGTTGAACGAGCAAGTCCAGCTTTTAACATGGCTTGGCGCGCAGGTGCTTGACCTAAACCCGCTGGTAATACACAGCCCATGATCACTTCATCAATCGCAGTATCACTTAAACCAATATCGGCTATTGCACTGGCAATGGCGGTTGCACCCAACTCAGTAGCAGATGCATCACTGAGGGATCCCATAAAACCGCCCATCGGGGTACGTTTTGCTGCTACAATAACAACGGCTTCACTAGTCATAAAAAGGCTCCATTTATTATCAGGTGTAATCACAACTGTTCGGGCTACACCAAGTCATTTATAATTTGATTTGTCTATGAGCATACATAATATTTACGTTTACGCCAACGTAAATCTAAAATCAAGATTTTTGCGGTAAGTAAAACTGTAAACTTATCTTTATTTTAGCGTAGCTATTTGCACACACTAGGCCTCTACACCTGTAAATACGGGTAATCTTGTTGTTTTATACCACAAATGTATAAGTCTAAAGTATAAGTTCTATTATCCACTTTACCTTTACGTAAACTTCACTTATATTGGAGTTATTCGAATGAGGTAACTAGACTATGAATCAAGATAATCAAACAAACTTTGCCAGCTCAGCCGCTGAGCCTGCCAGCCACGAGCAAACCTTTAGCATCAGCGAACTAGCTAAAGAATTTGACATTACTACCCGCTCAATTCGCTTTTATGAAGATCAGGGCTTAATTTCACCTGAGCGTAATGGCCAAACCCGTATTTATTCAAAACGTGACAAAGTACGTTTAAAGCTAATCTTACGTGGTAAACGCTTAGGGTTTACCTTAGCTGAAACCGGCCGTTTGTTTGAACTGTATGACGCGGATAAATCGAGCGCGAAGCAGTTAGTGACTATGCTGGACTTGATCTCAGAAAAAAAAGCTGACCTCAGCCAACAAATGGATGACATTAAAGTTGTCTTGATGGAGCTGGTAACCGCTGAGCGTCGTTGTCGCGATACCTTAAATCAATTAGATGAATAAACCCTAAACAATTTATAAAAGACTATTCATTAACAGTCTCTCACACAGGAATGAATCATGAGCACTATTTCACTATATAAAGAAATGAACTTTGGCCTTGGCGAAACCGCAGATATGATCCGCGATCATGTTAATAGCTTTGCCAGCCAGGAGATTGCCCCTTTAGCAGAGAAAACCGACCTTGATAATGCGTTTCCTAATCAACTATGGCCCCAGTTAGGCGAGATGGGTGTATTAGGGATGACCGTACCTGAAGAATTAGGGGGGGCGGGTTTAGGTTATTTAGAGCATGTTATCGCGATGGAAGAAATTAGCCGTGCGAGTGCCTCAATTGGTTTAAGTTATGGTGCTCATTCAAACCTCTGTGTGAATCAGATCAACCGCAATGGCACACAAGCACAAAAAGAAAAATACTTACCCAAGCTTATCAGTGGTGAACACATTGGTGCCCTTGCAATGAGTGAGCCAAACGCCGGCTCTGATGTTGTGTCAATGAAACTCAAAGCAGAGAAAAAAGGCGATAAGTACATTCTTAATGGTAATAAAATGTGGATCACCAATGGTCCTGACGCCCATACCTTTGTGATCTACGCAAAAACTGATTTAACGGCCGGTGCTAAAGGTATTACTGCGTTTATTGTTGAGAGCAACTTCCCTGGTTTTTCAACCGCCCAAAAGCTCGATAAACTCGGGATGCGTGGCTCAAACACCTGTGAATTAGTGTTTGAGAACTGTGAAGTACCTGAAGAAAACATTCTTGGTAACTTAAACGAAGGCGTAAAAGTATTAATGAGTGGCCTTGATTACGAGCGTGTCGTACTTGCGGCGGGCCCACTGGGTATTATGCAAGCCTGTATGGACATTGTTGTGCCGTACATTCATGAACGTAAGCAGTTTGATACCCCGATTGGCCAGTTTCAGCTTATTCAAGGCAAAGTGGCCGATATGTACACACAAATGAATGCGGCACGTTCATACGTGTATACCGTAGCCAAAGCCTGTGACCGTGGTGAAACCACCCGTAAAGATGCCGCTGGCGCAATTTTATATGCGGCAGAGCTGGCAACTAAAATGGCACTAGATGCGATTCAAATTCTCGGTGGCAATGGCTATATCAATGAATACGCAACAGGTCGCCTGCTACGTGATGCTAAGCTGTATGAGATTGGCGCCGGCACCTCGGAAATTCGCCGTATGCTCATTGGTCGTGAACTATTTACTGAAAGCCGTTAAGGATAAGCGCTATGACAATTTTAAAATCAAGCGTTAATCCAAACGATCCACAGTTTTTACAAAATCATAAAAACATGGCGGGTTTAGTGGATGATTTACGCAGCAAAGTAAATGAAATCAGCCAAGGTGGTGGTGCAGCGTTAATCGAGCGCCATCAAAGCCGTGGTAAAATGTTCGTTCGTGAGCGCATTAGTACTTTACTTGACGAAGGCTCACCATTTTTAGAGATTTCGCAATTTGCTGCCTTTGGCGTTTATGAGCAAGCGATTCCATGCGCCGGTGTTGTTGCTGGTATTGGTCGTGTTAAAGGCGTTGAGTGTATGATCATCGCCAATGACGCGACAGTTAAGGGCGGTACTTACTTCCCGCTAACCGTTAAAAAGCATTTACGCGCGCAAGATATCGCCGAACGTTGTCACCTGCCCTGTATTTATTTGGTTGACTCAGGTGGCGCAAACCTACCAGAGCAAGACGATGTGTTTCCAGACAAATTGCATTTCGGTCGTATTTTTTATAACCAAGCGCGTATGTCAGGTAAAAGCATCCCACAAATTGCCGTGGTTATGGGGTTATGTACCGCAGGCGGTGCATACGTGCCTGCAATGGCCGATGAAAGCATTATCGTCAAAGAGCAAGGCACTATCTTTTTAGCGGGCCCACCGCTGGTAAAAGCGGCAACTGGCGAAGAAGTCACAGCTGAAGAGCTCGGTGGTGCCGACGTGCACTGTAAAACATCCGGTGTGGCTGATCACTATGCAGAGAACGACGCACACGCATTATCAATTGCCCGCCAGTGTATTGAACGAATTAATTACCAACGCCCTACTTCACCAATACTTGATCAAGAACCTGTAAAAGCACCGCGTTACGACATAAACGAATTATACGGCATTGTCGGCACTGATCTTAAAAAGCCGTTTGATGTGCGTGAAGTTATTGCTCGCACTGTGGACGATTCATCGTTTGATGAGTTTAAGCGTTACTTTGGCGACACCTTAGTGACAGGTTTTGCTAAAATTTATGGCCACCCTGTGGGCATTGTAGCCAATAACGGGATTTTATTTAGTGAGTCTGCGCAAAAAGGCGCGCACTTTATTCAACTATGCGCGCAGCGTAAAATTCCACTGGTATTTTTACAAAACATCACCGGTTTTATGGTGGGTAAAAAGTATGAAGCCGAGGGAATTGCTAAACACGGTGCGAAAATGGTAATGGCAGTATCGTGTGCGGATGTGCCTAAGTTTACAGTACTGATCGGCGGCTCTTATGGCGCTGGCAACTACGGCATGTGTGGCCGTGCGTTTGAACCTACCATGATGTGGATGTGGCCTAACGCCCGTATTTCAGTGATGGGCGGCGAGCAAGCTGCAGGCGTAATGGCACAAGTAAAACAAGATGGTTTAGCCCGTAAAGGTCAAACCATGACTGATGAGCAAATCAGTGAGTTTAAACAGCCTATTATTGACCAGTATGAGCAACAAGGTCACCCTTATTACGCCAGCGCAAGGCTGTGGGATGATGGCATCATCGACCCTGCTGATACCCGCAACGTACTAGGCTTAGCACTAAGTGCTGCAGCTAACGCGCCACAACGTGATTCGCAATTCGGCGTCTTTAGAATGTAAGGAAGTGAGTATGTCAGTAACACTACAAATAACTAAATCAAATGTGGCTGTACTCCTGTTAAGTCGCCCTGAAAAACGCAATGCTTTTAACGAGCAAGTGATTCATGAACTTATTCAATGTATTGAACATGCCAACAGCTTAGATGTACGTGCTTTAGTTCTAAAAACTGAAGGTGAGCACTTTTCTGCAGGGGCTGATCTGAACTGGATGAAATCCATGGCAGATAATGATTTTAGCGAAAACCTCGCCGATTCAAAGCAACTTGCCAAACTAATGCATGTGCTAGCGACGAGTCCATTACCAACCATTTGTGCTGTACAAGGTGCTGCATTTGGTGGCGCACTTGGCTTGATTGCTTGTTGCGATATTGCTATTTGCCAAGACAACGCGCAGTTTTGCTTAAGCGAAGTAAAACTTGGCTTAATACCCGCAGTAATTAGCCCTTATGTGATAAGCGCTATTGGCGAGCGTGCTGCGCGTCGCTATTTTTTAACCGCGGAAATTTTTGATGCTCATACGGCAAAACAGTTAGGTCTTATTCATCAAGTAACCGGAAAACTAGATTGCGCCCTTGATCAATTGCTAGAGAATTTACTTAATAATGGCCCATTAGCCGTGCGTGCTGCTAAGCAATTAATTAACGATGTAGCAGGTCATGAGATTAATGGTCAAATTATTAATTTAACCGCCGAACGAATTGCAGAAATTCGCGTATCAGAAGAAGGCCAAGAAGGCTTATCCGCTTTTTTTGAAAAACGCCCACCAAGTTGGCAGAAATAGGGATCACCATGAGCACACAATCATTACAAAAAATTCTTATTGCTAACCGTGGCGAAATTGCCTGTCGGGTAATGCGCACTGCCAAGCAAATGGGTTTAACCACAGTCGCGGTTTATTCTGACGCCGATAAACACGCTCAACATGTACAGTTAGCCGATGAAGCCTATCATATTGGCGCAGCACCAAGTAAAGACTCTTACTTAGTGGCTGATAAAATCCTCAAAGTGGCACTTGATGCTGGTGTTGATTGTATTCACCCAGGCTATGGTTTTTTATCTGAAAACAGTGAATTTGCTAAAGCCTGTGAACAAAACAACATTGCATTTATAGGTCCACCAGCGGTAAGCATAGAAGCCATGGGCTCAAAAGCACGGGCCAAAGAGATCATGGCAGCTGCCAATGTACCTTTAGTACCGGGTTATTATGGCGATAAACAAGATCCTGTGTTCTTACAGGCTGAAGCTGAAAAGATTGGCTATCCGGTGCTTATCAAAGCGGCCTTTGGTGGTGGCGGTAAAGGCATGCGTATTGTTCAGCAGGCAAAAGACTTTATAAGTGCTCTACAAGGCGCACAGCGTGAAGCTATTGCAGGTTTTGGCAATGACTTAGTGCTTCTTGAGCGCTACGTAAACAAACCTCGTCACGTTGAAGTACAAGTGTTTGCTGATAATCACGGTAACTGTGTGTATTTAGGTGACCGAGATTGTTCGTTGCAACGTCGTCATCAAAAGGTCATTGAAGAAGCGCCTGCGCCTGGTTTATCTGATGAACTACGTAAAGAAATGGGAGAAGCGGCTGTACGTTGTGCCCTTGCAATTAACTATCGCGGTGCAGGTACTGTAGAGTTTCTACTATGCGGCGATGAATTCTTCTTTATGGAAATGAACACACGTTTACAAGTAGAGCACCCAGTAACCGAAATGGTTACTGGCGTTGATTTAGTCAATTGGCAAATCAATATTGCAGCGGGTAAACCATTAGCCCTTGTACAAAGCGATATTAAGTTACGCGGTCATAGTTTTGAAGCGCGGATTTATGCCGAAGATCCAAGTAATGACTTTATCCCCTGCTCTGGCACTATTAACGGTTTATATACTCCCGTGCAATCTGAATATGTACGCATTGATACCGGTGTTACACAAGGCGATGAAATTAGCCCATTCTACGACCCAATGATTGCAAAACTCATTGTTCACGATGATAACCGTGAACAGGCCTTAGCACGTTTAAGCACGGCACTTGAACAGTTTCATTTGGCAGGGTTTAGCTGTAACGTCAGCTTTTTACATACCCTTGCTAATCACCCCGCATTTAAATTAGGCGCACCAGACACTCACTTTATAGAAGAGCAAGGCGCTGCCTTGATCAAAGTGGATCAAAAGCACCGTGATATTAGCAACGTTATTGCCGCATTTAGCTATTTAACATCGCTTAAACACCACGATAAATACTCAGCCTGGGATAATTTACCCGGCTTTAAACTAAATAGTGCAACCACCATCACAGTCCCTTTAACAGAGCAGCAGCTACTTGCTACAGCAACGGCCGATGGGTTTATTATTCACCTTGATGAAGTTGACTATACAACCTCTGGCGACATTGATAATAACCTTTGTAGTGTATTTATAAATGGTGAGAAACACACATCCCACGTAGATACCTGTGATAACACCATTACAGTGATGTATAAAGCGCTACAAAGCCGCTTTGACATTGTTGATAAGCACTATGTCAGCGAACACGAAAGTGATGCACTGCCACTTGCCGCTCCGCTCAATGGCACGGTTGTTAAGCATTTAGTGGCTGTAGGTAGTCAAATTACTAAAGGCGATGCCGTGGTGATCATCGAAGCGATGAAAATGGAATACACTCTCACCGCCCCACATGATGGCGTACTGCAAAGTTATTGTTTTGCTGAAGGTGAACTGGTAAGTCATGGCGCACTGCTTGCGATAGTCACTGATGAGAGCAAAGCTGATGAGTAATGCAATGACAAACCAACTTCCAAGTCATGTACGGATTGTTGAAGTGGGTCCCCGTGATGGCTTACAAAACGAAAGCGCAGTGAGCACTCAAAGCAAGATTGCGCTTATTAATGCACTTGCCGCTGCCGGTATCAAAGATATTGAAGCTGGTGCCTTTGTCTCGCCCAAATGGGTGCCACAAATGGCCGATTCAAATGAGGTAATTAGCGCACTTGAGTTGCCTGATTGCAATCTAACCGCCCTCACCCCCAATTTAAAAGGGGCAGAAGCAGCACATGCGGTGGGGATTAAAGAATTTGCTATATTCACCGCAGCCAGTGAATCGTTTTGCCAAAAAAACATCAACTGCTCAATTGACGAAAGTATTGCCCGATTTAAAGATGTAATGGCGTTTGCCAAAGCGCATAACATTCGCGTGCGAGGTTATGTAAGCTGCGTGCTAGGTTGCCCGTACGAAGGAGATATTGACCCTCAGGCTGTGCTCACTGTTACAGAAAAGTTATTAGCACTGGGCTGTTATGAAATTAGCCTTGGTGACACGATTGGGGTAGGCACTGCCAAAAAGGTCGATCAGCTACTAAACTTACTCCTGAGCAAAATTGATAAATCGGTGTTAGCTGTTCATTTTCACGACACCTATGGCCAAGCGCTCACAAATATTTACACTGCGCTAAAGCGTGGTATAGCAACGGTTGACAGTGCAGTTGCAGGCCTTGGTGGTTGCCCTTACGCTAAAGGAGCGTCAGGAAATGTTGCCACCGAAGATGTCGTTTACTTACTGCAAGGACTTGGCATTGAGCATGGAATTGATTTAGAAAGACTGGCTGAGGCTGGTTGGGCTATTTGTAGTGCATTAAACAAACAACCTGTAAGCAAGGTATCCCTTGCCCTTAAAAATCAAGCTGCTGAACAATAACAGCAGTTATACACATAATTATAAGGAGTGGGCCCATGGCCGGTTTCGATAAAGTGGTTTCAAGTTATGAAGCTGCAATGGAAGGTTTAAAAGATGGCGATACTATTATCGCTGGTGGCTTTGGTTTATGCGGTATCCCAGAGGGGTTAATTAGCGAGATCAAGCGTAAACAAACAAAAGATCTTACTGTGGTATCAAATAACTGCGGTGTTGATGATTTTGGCTTAGGGATTTTATTACACGACAAACAAATTAAAAAAATCATCGCCTCATATGTGGGCGAAAATGCCCTTTTTGAACAGCAGTTATTAAATGGTGAAATTGACGTTGTGCTAACCCCACAAGGTACATTAGCTGAAAAAATGCGTGCTGGTGGTGCGGGTATTCCTGCGTTTTATACAGCCACAGGTTACGGTACACCCGTTGCTGAAGGTAAAGAAGTTAAAGAGTTTAACGGCCGACCGTATATTTTAGAAGAGTCAATCACCGGTGAGTTTGCAATTGTAAAAGCATGGAAAGCAGACCGCTATGGTAATTTAGTGTTTCGCCACACGGCGATGAACTTCAATCCAATGGCAGCCACAGCAGGTAAAATTACTGTAGCCGAAGTTGAAGAAATAGTAGAGCCGGGTGAACTTGAACCAAGCCAAATTCATACCCCTGGTATTTTTGTAAATCGCGTGATCAAAGGAAGCTTTGAAAAACGCATTGAACGCATCACCACAAGCGATTAGGAGCAACATCATGGCATTATCACGTGAACAAGTCGCAATGCGTGTTGCGCAAGAGCTACAAGACGGTTACTACGTAAACCTCGGTATTGGCATTCCTACCCTAGTTGCTAACTATGTACCTGATGGCATTGAAGTTATGTTACAGTCTGAAAATGGCTTATTAGGCATGGGGCCATACCCTACAAAAGCTGAGCTTGACGCTGATATGATCAATGCGGGTAAAGAAACCGTGACAGCAGCCACAGGTGCAGCCATATTTAATAGTGCAGATAGTTTTGCAATGATCCGTGGAGGTCATGTAGACTTAACAGTCTTAGGTGCATTTGAAGTTGACCAGAACGGAAACATCGCATCGTGGATGATCCCAAAAAAGCTGATCAAAGGCATGGGTGGCGCGATGGACCTTGTTGCTGGTGCTAAGAATATTATTGTTACAATGACCCATGCCAGTAAGCATGGCGACTCTAAATTACTTGAAAGTTGCTCTTTACCCTTAACTGGTGTTAACTGTGTAAAGAAAATAGTAACGGATTTAGCCGTTTTAGAAGTAAAAGACGGCGCATTTCATCTGCTAGAACGCGCACCTGGCGTATCAGTGGACGAAATAATAAGTAAAACGGCAGGAAAATTGCTTGTTGATGGTGAAATACCTGAGATGGTTTTTTAAATTATCTCTTAGTTTCATCTTGTACCGACCTCATTCCCAGTGCCAATGGCGCTGAGTTACCCAAAATCCCTCGCAAGAGGGATTTTTTTTGTCTGTAACTTACTGCACCAAATTATAGCAAAGCATTTTTTTGTGCCCCATATCTGTGATTTGTACTACAATTGGAGAACTCAACGAATTGTTGTTATCTAAAAGAGAAAACAACGATTAACCTGAGAACTACTATCACACAAATTAAATAGCCTTAAATTGGTTGTTTTTTAATTGTAGATGCAGAAAATAGCTATAATGCAAACTAATTTTGCTAACACTTTGCAAGTTGGGATAGTTATTGCTTTACTAACGTTATTGAGAATTACTAACATCGATTATGCAAACACCTATTAGAGGATTACGTTCATTTTGTTTTGCGGCAAGAACGTTAAGCTTTAAAGAAGCCGCAAACTTACTTTATCTTACGCCGTCTGCTGTCAGTCACCAAATCAAACAGCTAGAAGAGCAGTTAGGTATTGAATTGTTTGAACGTCAAACACGCTCTATCAATTTAACCGCTGCGGGTAAAAACTTTTATGACTCAGTGTCACCGCTTATTAAAGCACTTGAAAAAACCATCACTGAATTTAGTCAGTTGCAAGAAAATGTCACCATCAGCATTACCTTACCTGAGTTCTTTGCTAGTGAATTATTGATGCCCAAACTCAGCGAGTGGACCACTGAGCACCCTAAGACTAATTTACAACTTAACACCATGAAAACCCGTAAAGAGTTGGCTATCCATAGTGATTTATCAATCGTGTTGTCTTCTTCGAAACCCATTGAAGGTGTTGTGCACGAATTATTTTCACTGCAATATTCACCTGCGTGTAACAAAGAAAACTGGCAACAATGGCATGAGAATCCACTTGAAGCATTACAACAAGTGCCGCTTATTTTGCATAAAGCTCGCCCTTGGGCATGGCATCAATGGGCTGAACATGCTGGTTTAGATGACTTTTCACCAAAACAAATTATCCAGGTTGATAGTATGTTTGGTGTTGCTCGCGCAGCGCAACAAGGGATGGGAATTGCACTGATCCCCTTGCCTATCAGTCAAACATGGTTTGATGAAGGCTGGTTGTTTAATTTCACCGAAGAACCATTAGTCACTAAGGATAAATATTACTTAGTGCAGCATGAGCCAAGTGAAACGAATGCCTCACTTGAACTGTTTATTAAGTGGTTACTTGATACCTTTAAGCACCTTAAGTAATACTCATAAATTAAACCCAGCATTAAGCTGGGTTTTCTGTTCAAATGTTTTTATTAGCTTTGATTGCGGGCAACAAACTCAAGTACCGTTGCATTAATGCAATAGCGATCTTGTCCTTTTGGGCCTTCACCCGGAAATAAATGCCCTAAATGAATACCAGAAGATTTTGATTTAATTTCAATACGCTGCATACCATAGCTATTATCTTCATGCAGTGTCACAGTGTCTTTAACTGGATGAGTGAATGACAACCAACCAGTCCCAGATTTAAAGCGATCGCGAGTGTCAAATAACGGCACACCACTGAGTTTATCGATAAAAATACCATCAGGGGTATTTTTGAAAATATCATACTGCTTACAGAATGGGCTATCTGTGCTGGCATTAAATGCAACTGAATAAGCCTCGCTGTTCCCTAACTTGAACGCCCCCAGTGCTTTATAAAATTCGCCCGCAGGCACATACCCCTGACGACCATAAACTTCTTTGCCATCTTCTAAAAACAAAATGGTTGGTGTGGCCCATGTCGGTGTTTTAATTGTTAAGCCATCAAGTTGGTCGGCTTTACGATAAGTTAAATTAATACTGCCTTTGTAATCGTTACTAACCTCTTTTTTAAATTTCTCGCAGTATGGACAATACGCACGAGAATCAATCACCACAATCTGTTTTCCAGTAAGCAATGCCGTGTTATCAATTGCTTCTTCTGTTGGTTTTTCAAACACCACGCCAGTTGAGTGATCGGGGCAATAGCCATTTGGGTTTTTCACCAAATAGTCTTGATGGTATTCCTCAGCCGGAAAAAATTCAGTAAGCGGTTTAATGATTGTTTTAATATCCCCATACCCTGCCGCAGTTAGTTTAGTTTGATACTGCGCTTTTAATTGTGTGGCTAGATTAGCTTGCTCTGCTGTTGTTGTTAAAATAATTGAACGATACTGTGTACCGATATCATTTCCTTGGCGATTTTTCTGTGTTGGATCATGACTTTCAAAATAATTTTTTAACAATGCTTCAGCACTGATAATAGTGCTGTTGAAGGTTACTTGAACAACTTCAGCGTAGTTATTCTCATCAAAACGACGAGATTGTTGTGTAATATTGCGGTAGCTTGCTTTGAACCCTTTACCATCAGCGTAACCTGATTCTGCATCGATCACACCATCTAATGCTTCATAGCGTTTTTCAGCTCCCCAAAAGCAACCAGAGCCTAATACAATCGTTTCTAAATGCATGGTTGCTTGAACATCGCCCGCTTGTTCAGTTTCAAGCGAAAACGCATAATTTGCCACGCTAAACAAAACGCTACAAGTAGCTAATTTAAGCCAATTCTTTGCTGTCATCATTACCCTGCCTCACTCTATAAATAGCTTCAATCTAATAGACCTTTGAGCTGCAATGATTATTTCATTAATTTGCATTATTTTATCGCTCAATATCGCAGCTTTACCGAATTCAACTTAACCTACGAACCTAAATAAGGTAAAAAGGCTTTTATTTAATATAGGTTTGACAATGAAAACGCTTTTCAATTTATCAGCGCTAACACTTGCTGTTACTGTTAGTACGCACACTCTAGCTGCAGAGTTTAATTTTACTAATAAAATAGATAACAATGCCCATGCATTAGTGTTGCTTTATAGCCAAGACGGCAGCAATAAGCAGTTTAAATCGCTTAATAAAACACTAAACAACCAATTACAACGTGCTATTGATAGTAATGACTTTAATGGTAAATACGCCAGTGTCGTTGAAGTATTAGCACCCCATAACAGTGATTTTAACCGTGTACTGATTGTTGGTGCAGGTGAGCAAGATAAACTTGATAAAGCATTAATGGCTAAACTAGGTGGCAATATTCACGCCCAGTTACTTGCTAATAAAACAGTATCTGCCACAGTCGCCATGGATGAATTAAATGGGGTAAATACTAATAGCGAATTAGCAGCTAACTTTGCCCATGGGGCGAACTTGCGTGATCACCGTTTTGAAAAATACAAACAAAAACCGAATACTCAGACAGTTAATTATAGTTTTGATGTTGATAACGCAAAACAAACAAAGCGTGAATACACACAACTTGAAAGCATCCAGGCAGGCGTATTTTTAGCACGCGACCTTACATCAGAAGTGGCTACAGAAATGACTCCTGAAGATTTTGCTAATGCAGCCAAAGAACTAGAGTCTTTAGGTGTTGAAATCACCATTTTAGAGCCACAGCAATTGAAAGAGCTGGGTATGGGTGCGCTTGAAGCCGTTGGCCGTGGTAGCCAGCAAGGAGCTCGTTTAGTGGTTGCACATTACAAAGGTTCAAACGACACACCTATCGCGCTTGTCGGCAAAGGGATCACCTTTGATTCAGGCGGTTACAGTTTAAAAACCGGCGCATCAATTGCACGTATGAAATCAGATATGGCCGGTGCTGCAGCCGTACTTGGTACAGTCAAAGCAATGGCATTAGCAAAAGCAGATAAAAATGTCGTGGCTGTGATGGGTATGGCTGCCAACATGGTATCGCAGTTTGCGGTAGCACCTGGCGATGTAGTACGCACAGCAGAAGGTTTAAGCGTTGAGATTGTTAACACCGATGCAGAGGGCCGCTTGGTATTAAGTGATGCGATGTGGTACGCCAGAGAGTATTTCAAGCCACAAGTCATGATAGATGTTGCAACACTTACAGGCTCTAAAATTCAAGCTGTAGGTAATGATTATGCTGCGGTTTTTTCTGATGACGATGAACTTGTTGAACAATTAACCTTTGCTGGTAAGCAAGTCAATGAGCTTTTATGGCGCCTACCTTTAGGTTATAAAGAGACCTTATCATCTGAAATAGCTGATCTTAAGAACTTAGGTTCAAGTGGCCCAGGCGCAACCACTGCAGCAAGCTTTTTACAACATTTTGCTGGGGATACGCGATGGGTACATATCGATATCGCTGGTAATGCGTTAGCAAGCAAAGGTAAAGATGAAATCTCAGCCGGTGGCACTGGCTACGGTGTTCGTTTACTAAGCGAATGGCTATTAAGTAATGAAGTTAAGTAACTAAGCTACCTTATACGCATAAGCACATGTTTTGCTTATGCGTTCCCCGCTTAGAGTCAACAGTCATGGCTTGAGTCTTAAAATCCATAAATCTAATCGCATTGCTGTAAACATTTAATACTGAGTGTGCTAGTTTGGAATGATTAAGAATTAATAAAAATAGTCACCCATGAATTCAAACGCCACCGTGTTTGTTGTTATACTCAGTAGCAATAGTGTGCATTTAGATGCAACACACTTAAATGACGACAGTTTAATAATCCAAAAAAGAATTTGGGCATTGGTGAGTCGCTGTAACGACACCAATGCCTTTATTGATGTTGTACCAGCCATGAACTCGCTCACTGTTTATTTGAGCAACCCCGCTGAACTTGAAAAGTGGCAAACCACCTTAGCACAGTGGTGGGATGAGATTGATCCGCAACAACATCAAGGTACACATCATAAAATAATCACCCACTATGGTGGTGACTTTGGCCCCGATCTGAATTTTGTTGCTGATGCACACGGCCTATCACCAAAACAAGTGATTGAATTACATAGCAGTGCTCACTATCAAGTTTTGTTCTTAGGCTTTCAACCTGGTTTTGTCTACTTACATGGGTTAAATGAGCAATTACATACACCTCGAAGAGCAACCCCACGTACACATGTAACCAAAGGCTCTGTTGCAATCGGGGCTAGTCAAACGGGTATCTATCCGGCTGACTCTCCCGGCGGTTGGCATATTATTGGCCACACTGATTTTACTTTATTTAACTGCCACGCTAATCCTCCCAGTGTTATTCAACCTGGCGATACACTGCAATTTGTTTGTTTGGAGTCTGCCTTATGATCACGGTATTAAAACCCGGTTTATTAATGACGATTCAAGATAAAGGCCGTGCTGGCTTTCGCCATTTGGGTGTTGCTCAATCAGGAGCCGTAGATCGTTACGCTATGACCATCGCAAACCGTTTACTCGGTAACAATGATAATGATGCCGTTATTGAAATAACGTTAGGGTTGGCACAGTTACAATTTAATTGCGACACCGTTATTGCCTTAATTGGCACTGATATGAAAGCAAAACTTGACGATACGCCTGTTTACCCTGGTTGGACATATACAGTCAAACAAGGTCAAATATTGACGTTTTCTGCAGCTAGAAATGGCTTTAGAGCTTACCTAGCGGTTAAAGGTGGCATAATCTGTGAACAGGTAATGAATTCACGTGCGACCGATTTAGCTGCAGGCTTTGGAGGAGCAACCGCAGCCGCGCTCAAAGACAACGATACGCTCAGTATTACGCCCTACTCCCAAAGTTGGCCAAAACTGGGGGCACTCTCTCCACCGAAACGTAATGTCATTCGTATTCACCCAAGCATACACGCAAACTTACTTAAGCAATCAGTACTTGACGATTTTTGCGTAAAGACATGGCAAGTAACCCCGCAATCTAATCGAATGGGCGTAAGGCTCCAAACGCAAAGTAATCAATTAACACACTCGCATTCGTTACCGTCTTTGCCTGTCAGCCCAGGCTCAATCCAGTTACCCCCCAATGGTGAACCAATTGTATTGCTTAATGATGGTCAAACGACCGGTGGCTACCCATTACTTGGCACCGTAATTAGTGCCGATCTTTATCATTTTGCCCAACTTAAACCGGGTGACAGTATTAACTTTAGCTATGTCGATTTAGCAACGGCAAATGCAGCACAAGCTAAACTTGATGCCCACATGCAGCAACTGTCTATCGCACTTAAAAACAAGTATTAACGACCGTGTTTTGTTTAAAGTTAAAAAATACGCTGTAAAGTACGTTTACCATGCTATAAAGAACAACTACTTCCGCCTTCATCTTGTTGGCGGTTAAATCTATAGGTGGTTTTTAATGACGAAACTGACATCCAGTATGCCCTGTGTATTGCTCACCGGCTTTGCGCCATTTGCTGGGGAATCGATTAACCCTTCTTGGCAAACTGTCAGTAAGCTAGATGACAGTTTGATAGCAAAACACCGCGTTATCACTTTAGAATTACCCTGTGAATTTCATCGTTCATTGGCAATCCTATATCAAGCGATTGAGCAACATCATCCTGTGTTGGTGCTTTGTGTTGGCCAAGCTGGTGGACGCTGCGAAATTAGTATTGAGCGTATTGCAATTAATATTGATGATGCACGCATTGATGACAATGCAGGCAACCAACCGATTGATACACCTGTGATAGCAAATGCACCTGCTGCATATTTTACAAATCTTCCTATTAAACGTATGTTGCTTGCATTACATCAGGCTGAGATCCCTGCTGCCATCTCAAATACGGCTGGCACCTATGTGTGTAATCACGTGATGTATGGTCTGTTGCACCATATCAATCAACACGAACCTCAAATTAATGGTGGCTTTGTTCATGTACCCTATTTACCTAGTCAAGCGGTGCACCACAATGGCGCACCCAGCATGAGCGAAGACACGTTACTCAGTGCATTAAAAGTCATGATCAACGAAGCGATCAGTGCAAAACAGGATATAAAAGTAGCAGCAGGCACCACTCACTGATCATTTTGGTGCACCACCATTCATTATGGTGCATAAATTATTCTAAAAATATTGTAAAAGCTATGTGACTTAGTTAATTATTTCTGTTAAAACAAGGGTTCGCGTTTAGGAAAAATCTGCCTATGGCGCACACATGATAGGAATGAGGAGTTACTATGTGTTCAATTTTTGGTGTATTAGATATTAAATCTGATCCCGCCCAATTGCGTACCCAAGCAATTGAAATGTCAAAATTATTACGTCACCGTGGTCCCGACTGGTCTGGTGTCTATTCATCTGAAAAAGCGATTTTAGTGCATGAGCGTTTAGCCATTGTTGGTGTTTCAAGCGGTGCACAACCATTATACAACCCTGAAAAAACTAATATTCTAGCTGTTAATGGTGAGATATATAATCATAAAGAATTAGCTGCAAATCTTGAAACCGAGTTTACTTTTCAAACTCAATCAGACTGTGAAGTGATATTAGCGCTATACAAGCAAAAAGGCCCTGAATTTTTAGATGACCTTAATGGCATTTTTGCCTTTTGTTTATACGATGAAGAACACGATGCCTACCTAATTGGCCGTGATCATATTGGTATAATTCCACTTTATACCGGCCATGACGAACATGGTAATTTTTATGTTGCCTCAGAGCTCAAAGCATTATCACCTATTTGTAAACACATAGAAGAGTTCCCACCAGGGCATTACCTGTGGAGCAAAGACGGTCAGTTACGCCCTTATTATCAACGTGATTGGCAATCTTTCGATGCCGTTAAAGATAATGATGCAAAAGCCGAAGACGTAAAAGATGCCTTGGAAGCTGCCGTTAAACGCCAACTTATGTGTGACGTACCGTATGGTGTATTACTTTCTGGTGGCTTAGATTCTTCTGTTATCTCAGCAATCACCCAGCGCTTTGCCGCTAAGCGTATTGAAGATAATGACGAAAGTGATGCGTGGTGGCCAAAACTGCATTCTTTCTCTGTTGGTCTTGAAGGGTCACCTGATCTAGCAGCAGCTCAAAAAGTAGCTGATATGATTGGTACTGTGCACCACCCTATTCACTTTACTATTCAAGAAGGTATAGATGCACTACGGGAAGTGATCTATCACATTGAAACTTACGATGTAACGACCATTCGAGCTTCAACACCTATGTATCTAATGGCACGTCAAATTAAAGCTATGGGGATTAAAATGGTGCTCTCTGGTGAAGGTGCCGATGAGTTATTTGGTGGTTACTTGTACTTCCATAAAGCACCTAACGCACAAGAGTTCCATGAAGAGCTCAATCGTAAAGTGTCTAAACTACACATGTTTGATTGCCTACGCGCAAATAAATCAATGGCTGCATGGGGGGTTGAAGCCCGTGTACCTTTCCTAGATAAAGAGTTTGTTGATGTGGCAATGCGCATTAACCCTGAGGCAAAAATGTGCGGCAATGGTAAAATTGAAAAGCATATTTTACGTGAAGGCTTTGAAGGCTACCTACCAGATGAAGTTCTGTGGCGACAAAAAGAACAATTTTCAGATGGCGTTGGCTACAGTTGGATTGATACATTAAAAGAATACGTGGCTGAACAAGTGAGCGACCAAGATTTAGCCAAT
This sequence comes from Pseudoalteromonas sp. S1727, assembly GCF_005886375.1. Classification (NCBI taxonomy): domain Bacteria; kingdom Pseudomonadati; phylum Pseudomonadota; class Gammaproteobacteria; order Alteromonadales; family Pseudoalteromonadaceae; genus Pseudoalteromonas; species Pseudoalteromonas sp. S1727. The sequence goes on along the minus strand of NZ_PNDT01000073.1, from coordinate 34,399 downwards.
GCTAAATTTAAGTATCCAATCAATACACCGGATTCTAAAGAAGCTTATTTCTATCGCAGTATTTTTGAATCTCACTTCCCTGGAGACGCAGCTGCTAAGTGTGTTCCGCACGGTAAGTCTGTGGCGTGCTCTACACCTGAAGCACTTGCATGGGATGCATCATTTCAAAATAATGCCGATCCTTCTGGTCGTGCCGCTGGTATCCATAACGACGCCTATGCGCAAAAGTAACAAACGACTTTGCTTATATAACACTCACTTAAAAGCTAATAAGTACACAGCCTTGCGCTGTGTACTTATTGCTGCAGAGCAAACAGTTTTTAGTGATCCTCATTCCCAATGCTATGGCTCATCTGCATTAATTATCATCCACAGAAATGGCTTGACCTCTGCCATGATGCAAAAAATAGCCAGTAGCAGCACGCATCCCGCCACCGTATTTCTAAAACAACAGGATATTAAAAAACGTCACTGCGCTATTCGTTGGTTTAATCACAGCCATGAGATCAGCCGCTGTGGTCACGGCACGTTGGCAGCAGCACTCTTTTTAAAAAAATTTCAAGGTATAAGCCCACAAGGTTTTTATTCTAACAACAAAGAGTTATTTTCGATTAAAAGCCAACGTAAGCAAACGCAGTTGCAAATGACAACAATAAAAAGCACACAAATTGCCCCTCTTCCACTACTTAGCAACGCAATAAAAGGCAAAATAATAAAAACATACCAAACTGCAGAGCAACATGGCTATATCACAGTGTTGGTTGATAATCGACAACCTTTAACGTCATATATTGTCGATATCGACGAACTGACTCATGTTGCCAATGCGGTGATCTTATTACAACAAGCGAATATAACAGAGCAACAAGGTGTTTGGTATTTTCGTTATTTTGCTCCTTATTACGGTGTTAATGAAGACCGTGCTACAGGCTCAGCTTTGAGCGTTATAGCACCAATCACAGAACAACTAACACATAAAAAACAATCTTTGCTGATACAACAGTCAAGTACTAAAGCGGTGATCCACTCCTGCTTATCGGGAAAAAGTGTGATCATTTATTAAAATGCTATAGTGGCCTTAATAAACACAATGCAAAGTAGCCTCGCTGATCTTGCCAAGTATGCTCTAAACGCAAATTAGCTTGAGCACTCAACTGACTAAATGCCGCTAGTGTGTATTTATGAGAATTTTCAGTATGGATGCTTTCACCTTCCGCAAAGTGAAATAATTGACCATTTAGCCTAACTGTCTGCTCGCAGTCACTGGAAAGGTGCATTTCAATGCGGCTTAGCTTTTCGTTAAATCGTGACTGATGCGTAAATTGCTCTGGATTGAAGTCTGCACCGAGCTCATTATTGATCCGTAATAGCAGATTTTTATTAAATGCAGCTGTGACCTTTTTTTTATCATCATAGGCATCAAGTAGCACTTGCCGATCTTTGACAAGATCAATACCAATGAGGACATAACCGTTAATACCGCACAAGCGATGGAAATTTTTCATGATTTCAATCGCTTTAACCGGTGAAAAATTACCGAGTGTTGAACCTGGAAAATATACCAAGTTAGTTTGTGTCTCCAGCTGCGCTTCGCGACTGAGCTGCTTGACCATTTGGCTATGTGTAAAATCACCGAGCAAAGGCGCAATCGCAAGCTCTGGGAATAACGGCGATAAATGGGCCAGTGAATAGTTAAGCATTTCACTTGAAATCTCAAATGGTACAAAACTCTTAACATTCACTAAATGCGCCAGCAAATAAGCAATTTTTTTACCTGAGCCACAACCGGGCTCTATTATTGATAAGTTATCAGGTAGCAACTGTGCAATGGCTTGGCTATATTGACTTAAAATACTTAGCTCCGTGCGGGTCACATAGTATTCATCAAGTTCAGTGATCTGTTCAAATAAAGCAGCCCCTACATCATCATAAAAGTATTTACAGGGTAGGTTTTTTTGTCGTTGCGATAACCCGGCTATAACATCGTTTAAAAACTGAGTATCTACTTTGTTTGTCATTAATTGTGTTATTTGGCTCATAATCAATCCTTAGCGAGTCTAATGCCACTGCGCATCCACGCTTGATATGGGTAATAAAAATTGCGATAAGTGAGTCTTAAGTGATTTTTCGGGGTAAATTTACAGCCACCGCGTAATACCATCTGATTAGCCATAAATTTACCGTTGTACTCCCCCGCGACACCTGCAACTGGCTTAAAGCCCGGATACGGCAAATAAGCACTGTTTGTCCACTGCCAACAATGTTCAGTAAGTTGCTCTATAACAGGTGCTGTTGAGTTTGCACTGTTGCTTTGTTTAAACTGATCTTCTAATGTATGCGCCGCTGCATATTCCCATTCAAACTCTGTTGGCAAACGTGCATTACAATAATGGGCATAGGCACTGGCTTCATAAAAGGTAATATGAGTTACTGGCTCTGCAAGTGCTAGCGGTTGCAATCCATGCAAGGTAAATTCAAACCACTCATTATTTATCTTGTGCCAATAAAGCGGCGCAGTTTGATGCGTTTTATTTATCTGCGCCCAGCCATCACTTAGCCAGTGTTCTGGGTTTTGGTAACCACCACTTTGCATAAATGCAAGATACTCGCCATTGGTTATTAAGCGATTAGCGAACCTGAAAGGCTGAATAAACACTTGATGTTTTGGTCGTTCATTGTCGTAACTAAAGTCGCTCTCAGCTGCGCCAATGTCGATTATTTGCTGCGAAAATGGCACAAAATTGAGTTCGCTCACTTGGCTTTGGCTAACTGCTACAGGGTTGTTATTTTTATCGTAGTAATGAGGAAATAGTGGGTTAATCGAAAAGTTGTATTTAATATCCATTAACATCAGTTCTTGATGCTGTTGTTCATGATTAAGACCAAGCTCAATAATATCGGCAATCTCTTTACTAACATGAATTGTTTGGTTAAGAAATTCTAATACAGCATTATCTACATAACGTCGGTAACCAAGTACACTCTCTAGACTAGGTCGCGACAATGCTCCTCGACTGGCACGGCTGTACTGATCGCCTATCCCATTGTAATACGAGTTAAAAAGCACTTTAAACGCGCTATCAAATACTTGGTATTGCGCTTGTTGTTGAGTAAGTAAAAATGTCTCAAAAAACCATGTCGTATGAGCCAAATGCCACTTGCTAGGGCTTACATCAGCCATCGCTTGTAATTGACAATCTTCGGCTGACAGTTCAGCTATCAAGTTAACGCTATGCTGTCGAATTGCATGGTAACGGTTTATTAAACTTGCGATCTCCTCGTACTTTGCATTTGATGTAAAATTCATATGTTATAAGTATCCTTCTGTTTGCCTTATACTAAAGATAGACCACAGATACGTTAAAACACATTCAGATGACAGCTAGATTAAAGTCAAATTAAAATTACAATGTCATTAATTCTTGATTGTCTACTGCCAATTAAAGATTAGACCGATAGGTTTAATACTAATTTTTCTTTATTTTAAACACAAAAAATCGGCTAGGTATAAGCTAGCCGATTGATAAAATTGGTTATTCTACTTACCCAATAAATTACTTAAACATTCGCTAACTCTTGTTCAAGCTGCTTACTTTCATCGCCTCTTGGTGAAGTAAAACGTGCAAGCCCTAAATATATCACCGGTGTTAAATACAAGGTAAACAATACCGCAAGTGATAGCCCACCAAATACTACCCAACCAATTGCATTGCGTGCTTCGGCCCCTGCACCGGTTGATAATATTAACGGCAATGCACCGAGCAAGGTTGATACTAAAGTCATCGTGATCGGTCTTAAGCGCACTAATGCCGCTTGCTCAACGGCTTTGCGAACTGATAAACCTTGATCTCGTAGTTGATCGGCAAACTCAACTAGTAGAATCGCATTTTTAGCAATTAAACCTATTAACATCACTAAGCCTATTTGTGAGTAAATATTCAATGAAGTCCCCGTCAGGTAAAGCGCTAAGATTGCAGAGGTGATGCCAAATGGTACTGTGACCATTACTACAACCGCACTATTTACGTTTTCAAATTGTGCGGCCAAGACTAAGAAGACAATTAAAAATGCCAATATATACGTAATAAACACTTCATTAGAGGTTTCTTCAAACGTTAACGCTTCGCCTTTGAATGCTAAGCTAATGCCACTTGGTAATGTTTGCTCAGCAATTTCACGTAACTGCGAGACAAGCTCGGCAATACTCATGTCTTCTGGTAATTCCATATCTAATTCAATGGCGCGGCGCTGTGCATGACGTTCAAGTTCTGCTGCAACCCCTTCTTCACTAATTGTGGCCACACTACTCAATGGTACGAGTCTCCCATTTGCAGCACTGACATAAAGATTAGCTAAATCACTCGGATCGTTAATGGTTTGATTTTGTGATTGCAGCATTATCGGCACTGATTGGTCACCAATATTTAGATCGGCTATGTCATCACCATTGATAGCAGCACGCAAAGTGACTGATATATCACTCAACAAAACACCTAACTCATCAGCGCGGCGTCTATCTATATTAACCCGTAACTGTGGTTGTGAAGGTTGATATGAAATCCTAACATTATCAATTGCAGGAATTTGTTGCTCAACTTGGGCAGCAAGTTGCTGCGCCGCTTTATAAATTTGTAAGTAATCTTGCCCTAATAACGCCAGCTCAATTCCGCCTCCTTGGCCACGTAAATTTAAACTATTAGAACCGTTAGGATAGCCAGCAGCACCAGGGACATTACCCAGTGGTGCACGAATTTTATTAATGATCTCTTGCTGAGTAAAATGACGCTCGTCCCAATGCTTTAATGGCACTGTAATGAACACGATATTTGGATCCCATTGCCCTACGACCGTATAAATAGATTCTATTTCACCACTTTCTACGTACGGTAATAAAATGTCTTCCATTTGCATTGCTTGGCGATCCATAAAATTTAAACCAACGCCATCGGGCCCACGGGCAAAGATACGAATTTTACCGCGGTCTTCTGATGGTAATAACTCATTATCTAAATTGACATACAATGCGCCAGAACCGGCTGCAATCAATACGCACGCAGCAAAAGTGAGCCATGCATGATCAAGTACCCAATGAATGGTTTTAGTGTAAATATTAGCAAGCCAATGACCTATTTTTGCAAATGGATGTTTACCTCCTTGCTTTAATTTTAACTTTGAGGTTAATGCAGGAACCAAAGATAACGCGACAAAACTTGAGATGATCACAGCACCTGCAAGTACCCCACCAAACTCCCTAAATAGTCGCCCAGCGGTTGAGGGTAAAAATGCGATAGGGACAAATACTGCTGCCAAAACAGCCGTTGTGGCCACAACGGCAAAAAAGACTTCCCGTGTGCCGATAACTGCAGCTGCACGTCGACCAAGCCCTAAACCACGTTGTCGTTGAATGTTTTCGCTGACCACAATCGCATCATCAACAATCAAGCCCGTTGCAAGTACTAATGCTAAAAGCGTAAGTATATTAATTGAAAAGCCCAGTGCCCAAATCAAGGCTAGTGAACCAACCAAAGCAACCGGAATTGCAAATGCTGGAACTAAAGTCGCGCGCCATGACCCAATAAATACCCACAACGTAATTATCACAAGTAACACGGTTAATACTAACGACGAGATCACTTCATCAACTGAGCTTCTAATAAATTGCGCATCATCTGATGTCAGAGTAAATTCTAGTTCAGGAAAACGCGTTTGCATTTTCGCTAATAAACTTAACACTTCATCTGATATCTCAATGGTGTTTGACTGTGCTTGGCGGATCACTTCCATACCAATCACAGGCTGGCCATTTAAACGTACCATAGAGCGTGGATCCGCAGGGCCAAAATACACAGCTGCAATATCGCCAATACGCGTACCATCTCGAATAATAATATCTGCTACCTGCTCTGCGGTCACTGAGGTTGCATCTGCACGGACAATAATCTGTTGATCGGCTGACTTTAAACTACCTGCTGGTACGTCAAATGGAGCTTGGCGCAGCACTTGGGCAACATCAGGTACTGTTAAATTAAAACTGGTTAATTTAAGTGGGTCTAATCGTACTCTTAACACTCGTTTGCGGTCACCATTTAGGCGTACATCAGCAACACCTGGAATGGTTAAAAACTGTGGGGCCAAATCCACTTCAACTAATTCAGTCAAAGCCTCAAGCGCTAAAGACTCGCTTGAAACGGTTAACGATACTACAGCTTCGGCATCGTTATCCGCTTTAATAATCGAAACTCGTTCAACCTCTTCTGGTAACTCACGTTGCACTCGCGCTACGGATTCACGCGTTTCATTTGCAGCATCATCAAGATCGACACCAGCACGAAACTCAACCACAATACGTGCGCTGCCTTCTTCACTCTGCGCACGAATGGTTTTAACCCCACTGACTCGTGCAACGGCACCTTCTAACTTGCTAGTTACTTCGGTATCAACGGTCTCCGGTGAGCCGCCCGGAAAAGAAGCCGATACTGTGATCCTGGGGGTATCAACATCGGGCAATTCACGTACCTCAACACCCGCGATTGCAGCTATCCCTGCAATTATAATTAATAAATTGAGTACGACTATTAATACTGGACGACGAATTGCCATTGAAGGCAAGTCTTGCATCATAGGTGATTGCATTTGCTACTCCTGCACAGTTGCAAGTGGTTGCACAAATTCAAGAGCTTGTGCGGGACGAAGCCGTTGCACCCCTTCAACCACCAAAATGTCGTCTTTATATAACGGGCCTGAGACTAATAAACGTCCTGCTAAACGTTGCTGAATTTTAACATCCACACGCGTGGCTTTTTGCTCAACACTTTTCCATACATATGGACCTGTTGCGCCCCAAAGCAAAGCAGCTTCAGGCACTGCCGCAAAGCGCTCACCTTGTATTTCTATATGAACTCTAAAACTCATACCTGGTAAAAATTGTGCGTTTTTATTGTCTAATTTTGCTTTTACCCGCAGCGTTCTGGTTTGAGGATCAATACGTGAATCAAGATAAGCAACCTTAGCATTGACTGCCTTGTTACCCTGCCATGGAATAACGCGCACTTGTCCGCTACTTCTGAGCATACTAATTGCGGATTCTGGTGCATTAAAATTAATGTAGAGTTGTTGGGTATCATCAATACTTGCTATGGCTGTCTGTGTTGTAATGCGGTCGCCGACTTCCACATCAGTCAACCCCATTGTGCCACTAAAAGGGGCACGGACTTGACGGTCTTGTAACTCAGTCTCAGCTTTAGTGACGGCTACTTTTGCTAACTCGTACACGGTTTTAGCATCGTCTAAATCACTTTGCGGTACCGCTCCTTTAGCATGACTTTGTTGCAAACGGGTTTGAATACGCTCGCTATCGGCAAGCTTTATTTTTGCTTCATTCAAGGCAGCAATTTGTCTGCGCGAATCCAGTTCTAAAAGCACCGAACCCGCAGTTACTTTATCACCTGGTTTAAAATGTACCGCCGTCACTTTATCACCCACAGCCGGATAGAGAATAACTGAGCGGATAGCTTCTGCATTGCCAACTGCTTGCACTTGCTCATTGGCATGTTCCATCGCAACACGTTCTACAAGTACATTAGCAGCCAGTGCCGAAGGTACAACCGCAGCACAACTAAAATAAACACAAGTTATAAGCACGCGAAATTTCAAAAGTTCACCTAATTAATTATTATTTCTATTATAATACCCAGTGTATCAGCCTTTTGATCAATAAAAAGTCTAGTTCGATTAACTGGCAAAACAATACGTTGAAATACCTTGGAAGTGGCAAGAATAAAAGATAATTGAAAGCGTTGTATTGAACGCAGCGATTTACACTTGTTATTAGGTGAACATTGTTAGGTGAATAATTATTAGCTGAATAAGCCTTAACTTAAACCGTCAGATTCGATTAACAGGACGTAAACAAGCCTGACCGTTACTAATGTGCTGTGAGCAGACGGTGATAACGCTTAACATATGGGGATTTTAGGAGCACTTTTTTCAGCGAATAAAATTCTGACCATGATGTTTTTTGTGAGGCCTAAACTAGATCCCTTTTAAAATCGTCATACAGCTTTTGAACTATAGGTTCTGAGGCTGCATTTAAAAATTTAACCATTGATTCTTTTGATAAAAACAAGTCCTTTAGCTTTATTGAGTATCCAGGGGCGACAGGAGAAATTGGTATCGCATTATAAGACCACATGATTTTACCCGAGCTATCGAATAGCTGTGCAGCGATATTAAAGCGAGAATTGAACTCGTCAGAAAAACCATGAACCATACCTAAAACTACAACATTAAGTGTAATCACTAACTTATTTTGAGAATTGCTATCAAAGTTAATATTAAGGTTATCAGCTTTTACTTTTTCAATGAATTGATTCTGCACGATCTCATTTAAGCTTATATGATTTTCTTTCATAAATTTTAACGCAAGCTCTCTAACTCCTAAGCCGTCACTAGCAGTTCCAGAATAATAATAACTGACACCTGTCCATTGAACTTCAACCGTACTTATAGCTGTTAGCATTGAATTATCGTTTGGGCTGGCTTCAAGCTTTATAGTTTGTAACTGATCGAAATTTTCTTTTTTCAGTTTTACACTCGGGACTGATGAACATCCACTAACAAAGATTATAAAAAGAAGTACCAAATAATGAAGTTTCAACGAAACTCTCCTATAGACCTAACGAGCCTGTAGAATAACTCGTTTAAAATTTATTTTTATTTATGCATTAACCATAGCCGAGTTCCTATTTTGATTCAATTAGTTACTTTGATTTTACGTAAAATATAAAAAGCGGATTTGCTGTTGCTCTAATGGGGGTTTTGGAAAGTATGACAGGTGTTTGAGTGGCATACTTGAGGTAATAAGGGCTTACTCTAATTAATGCATCATGTTTTACGCATGCTCATATTAGCCTTTAAGTTAATCCTCATTTACTTCTCATTCCCTTCTCTTTGTGCAAAAAAATTTAGTGAATTATTCACAAAGAGGTTAAGAGACGCTGCGCTTTAGAGGAATATCACAAATACTTCGCTAATAACATAAAGGTTATCGCGTAGCATCCCAATATGTGTTTGCCGTAAGCTACTTGCTTAACAGCCGCATCGACAGACGAAGTAAACGAATTTGTTTATTGATTTAGAATTGACCGTCAATTTATAAAAACGGTCAAAAAGAATTTTCAATAAATTTCTGTTTAGAAACCCAAAAGTAAGAGTGTTAAATCACTTACTTTGCTTAACTAATGCACTATATAAGTGCCACTCAATTAACGGTTTAACCACATAATTAATTTACTTTTTAATGTGTCGGGTTTTATCGGTTTGGTTATATAGTCATTCATTCCGGCTGAAATACAGCGCTCTCTATCGCCAGCCATAGCACTGGCTGTCATGGCAATGATGGGAACCTGCTTGTAAGCAGTACCAGCGTGCCCCTTACGAATAGCGGCAGTGGTATCGTAGCCATTTAAGTTTGGCATTTGGCAGTCCATTAAAATCAAATCAAAAGATGTAGTTTGCTGTGATTTTAATGTTTCAATGGCTTCACAACCATCACTTGCACAAGTGATAGCAACTCCTGTCCTTTTTAATATTGCTTTGGCTACTTCAAGGTTGATCATATTATCATCAACAAGAAGTACATTAAATTGTGAGAGGTTTATCTCTACTTCGTCTGTTTTTAATGGCTTTTGCGCGGGCAGTAAAAAACGCTTACTAGTACCAAAAAGACTGGCTAATTTAAAACTCAGCTGATCTTGCGTTAAGGGCTTATTAAGTACATGACAGTTTTCCGGGTAACTTGTTTTAACTTCCTTATTTAATAATAAGTCTCTTAAAATAAGCATGTATTTCTTGTTTAGCTGCTCACACAAGGCGATCAACTTATCAAGTTCAGGGTGTTCATTGTCAATAACGAGAAGGTCCACGTTCAGCTCATGATGCTGTAAAAGGTAATCAAAGCGCTGAATATTATTGGCTTTAACGTTACAGTTTTTCACTAGTAGATTACTTAGGTTATTAAACACACTGTCTTTATCAATCAGTACACCAACTTGTATATCATTGATTAACTCTATCGGTGTGTTAAGTTTTTTTTCTGCTGCGACATGCAACTCAACGAACGCGGTAAAACAACTGCCTTTCCCTTTCTCACTTGTTACCGTTATGTCCCCTCCCATTAACTGAGCTAGCTTCTTACAGATGGATAATCCTAAGCCAGTTCCCCCAAAATGGCGTGTCGTGCTGGTATCTTCTTGGGTAAACAGATCAAATAACTTGTCTTGGTTCGCAGCTTCAATACCAATTCCTGTATCAGTGACTGCAAAGCTCATAATTAATTTATCATCCGTTAGATAATTAACATCTAAACTTAAACTTACCTCGCCTTTATGGGTGAACTTAAACGCATTGTTTAACAGATTTATCAGGATCTGTTTCAGCCTATGGCTATCACCAACCACTAAACGATCAATCACTTTATTGGTATTAAGAATGACTTCTAAGCCTTTACGTTGACCCTGTAATGCCATCGATGTGATCATGTCACTGCACACGGTGATAATGTCAAAACTATGGTTATCAATATCCAGTTTACCCGCTTCAATTTTAGAAAAGTCCAAAATATCATTAATTAATGTCATCAAAGAATGAGCACTGTTGTTAGCCAACTTTAGATAATGTTGCTGTTCTTCATTAAGGGAATCATCTTTTAGCATGTCTAACATGCCTAACACACCATTCATCGGTGTACGTATTTCATGAGAAATGTTTGCTACAAAGTCACTTTTAGCTTGGCTTGCTGCGAGTGCATCTTCAATTGCAGTTTCTAATTCAACTGTGCGCTGGGCTACCTTTTGTTCCAACGACTCGTTAAGTTTCTTAAGCTCAACCTGTGTTTTTTTAAGTGAATCAATATTCCTCAATATAGCAGCTACTTGTGTTTGCTGGCTAAACACATCAAAAACAGCTGTTAAAGTGATTGAATAGTAATGTTTTTGGTTATCGGCTGCTATATATATGCCTTCAAAAGAAGATTTGTTCCCTTCAATAATCGTGTTTGCAATACACGATGTATCTTTATCTTTTAATTGAAACAACTCGTTAAAAACTACTTTTCCTTCCACTAAGTTAAAATCCGTTTTTGCAGTTTGGTTTGCATGGCAGATCACGCCATTAGCTTTTACAGTAACAATTGCATCCAGTGAGTTTTCAATGATTTTGTTATTTTGCTCTTTTAGTGAATGTAACTCTAATTTACGATTTATATAACGCTGGTATAACCACACCAAAAATAACAGCGTTGAAAATAGTCCGATAACTATCAGTATAAAGTTATCTCTGCGCTGTGTTACTTCATTAAGTAAATAGTCTGTGTCTATTGAAACCGCTAATGTAAGTGGCAACATTTCAACTTTCCCCTCAAATGAAATCTCTCTTTTGAGGTAATACTGCGATGGCAGTTCAGTCAGTGGTAATGCTGTATATTGACTCATGAGTTGAGTGGTTGAGAATTCATCAAACCAATTTGTAGTCTGGTCAAATTCAAACGCAAATTGTAAGTTTGGCTCTGGGTGATATAAAAATTGATTATTATTATTCAGTAAATACAGGTTGATCCCATTAGGCGTATTAAACGTTAAGCTGTTAATGAGTGCTTCAGCGAAGTAATTAGCAACAAGAATACCAAAGACTTGCCCATTACTATCAAAAACAGGTTTTGCAACACGGTAGGTACTGACATATGGAACCTGTATTTTGCCGTTTTCGCGATTATAGTTAATCGGAGAAATATACACCGAATTCTCATCAAGCTTACTTGCTTCTATTACATAATCACGTTGCCCCTTTTTTTGCAATTGAGAGTCTGTAAGTCGGATTAGCCCCTCCTCGGTTCTGTCAATGCGGACAATCTCTTGCCCTTGCTCAGCCAGCATAATATAGCGTGATTGGGCTAAGTCACCGTCAGTTTGCATAAATCCAGTAAATATTTCAGCTAAGCGTGTTTGCCACACCTCCATCGGTGTTTTTAACTCAGGATCAACCGAATTATTAGCGGCGGCACGCATAATGCCAGAAACGGGTGGCGTCACATTAAAAAATTTAATTGTCGCTATACTGTTTTGCAGCTGTTCACGTAATGCGTGGCTTTTCGTATCTAATTCTTCTTGCAGATTAGCATACGCTAACTGGTAGACATCTTTTCGCGTTTTTAACTCAAAAATATAAAGAGTGGGGACCAACAAGATACAAAAAGCTAATAGTGCAATCAGAAAGACTTTATTGCCACTTACTAAACGGTTAAAGGAGGTATTATTTGGCATCGAACACGTTCTACTGTCTATAAACTAATACATAGTATAGGTAAATTAGAAAAATATTTCTCATACTTATTAGGACGCGTTGAGCTTTTAGGAATAAAGATCCCCACTTGTCGTAGTATTTTTGGAAGGATTTAAAGGTGGGGTAAAACTGGCTAGCTTTTGTGCTCAATAAGTAAGCCTGTTTATAAAAGAAATGGCGGTAATACCGCCATTTTTAAGCCTCATACTATCTAAACAATACGGCTTCTTTGTTAAACCATTTAACACAAAATGCCAATAGTGCACCAGCGACAACGACTGTAGCTAAGAAAATTAAGCCTAACAAAGTGTAATCAATAGTACCTTTGATGATTTCTTTGATTGCTAATGCCACATTCGTAACAGGAATAAAAGCTGTTTTAGCATTGAGCTCAATATTAGGTAATAGTGCCACTATGATAGGAAAGATCACCCCCATGCTGAGCGGAGTCATGTAATTTTGTGCCTCTTTAAATGTACGTGCATAAATTGAAATTGCTAATGCAAGGGACGAAAATATAGCGGCAACGGGGAGTAATATTATAAATATTAAAGCAAGATCTAACACCCGCAACGAGCTAAATGCCGTTTTAACAACAGCTAAATCAACAAAAGTGATCGCAATACTGATCCAAATCCCCATACTCAATACGGTGATTGTGGTGGTTGCGATTGACGCTGCCAGCAAAGTTATAAACTTTCCTAAAACTAGTTGCGTACGCGTTATTGGTGTCAGTAGTAACGTTTCTAATGTACCGCGCTCTTTTTCACCCGCGCCTAAGTCTATTGCAGGGTAAGTTGCCCCCATTAACACTAATGGAATAAGTAAATATGGAATAAAGCCACCTATTTTCTCACCTAAATTCTCGCGTTTATCTGCGGTATCAACTTTAACTACCTTAATTGGTGCAATGATGGCTTGTTGCTGCTGCTCATCGATACCATAGCTAAGCAATTTCTGTGCGCGTAAGTTATTACCAAACTCTTCGGCCAACTCTTTTACTCGGTCGAATAAAAAATTGATTGTTTTGGCATCGTTATAAACCACTTGCCACTGGCTTTGCTTCGCATCATCTAGCGTTTGTTTGGCATCCGATGGTAAATAAATCCCCATATCTATAATGCCTGCTTTTACTGCTTCGCTAAGCTCTTCAACGCTTGTAAAGGTCTGTTCACCTTTATAGAGCTCAAAACTTTTATGATAAAACACTTTATCAGTAAATGACTGCGCATATTGACCATTAATTATGGCGTAGGTATGTACTTTTTGCTCTGCCTCAAGGGCTGCTTGTGAGCTAATAAATGCCATAACAGCAAATAGCAGCGGAAAAATTGCAACGGGTAATGCAACGATAAAAATTAAGGTTTTTTTATCTCGCAGTAGTTCTGTTATTTCCTTTTTAAATACTTCAAACATCACTTTTCTCCGTTAGAATGTTCATAAATGCTTGATTCAATTCGTCACTCTTGCCTACTTCTTTAAATTCCTCAAGGCTGCCATCAAAGCAACTTTTCCCTTCGTTAATCACTGCGACACGGTCACACAATAATGCAACTTCGTCTAAGTGATGTGTTGAGAAAATAACGGGGGTGCCCTGCGCTTTTAATCCTTTGATAAAGTTAATCACGGTTTGTGTCGTCATAATGTCTAAACCAGTGGTTGGTTCATCCAGTACCACCACTGCCGGATGATGGACAACAGCACGCGCGATATTCGCTTTTTGCTTCATTCCGGTAGATAAGTTCTCTGCACGTTTATCAATAAAGCTATGCATATCGAGTAAATCAAATAACTCGTCACAGCGAGAGCTAATAGCGGCTTTGCTCATACCATGCAATTTCGCAAAGTATTCAATGTTCTCTTTAACGGTCAAACGGCCATATAAACCGGTACTGCCCGATAAAAAACCGATAGATTTACGGCCAAACAGTGGATTTTTAATGATATTTTCACCACCGATGTGAATGCTTCCAGCATCAGGCTTTAACGCCGTTGAGATCATTCTTAACGTAGTGGTTTTACCTGCCCCATTAGGCCCAAGTAAGCCCAGCACTTCGCCTTGGGCACAGTAGAAGCTAACATCAGTAACTGAATGAAAATAGTCTTTGTCTTCGCGTGGATCAATTTTATCAAGCTTATTTTTTTTATGATCTTTAGTCAGCTTAAATTTCTTTTTAAGCCCTGATACTTCTATCATGTTCGTATCCTTCGTTTCGGTCTAAAGTAATCCGTATTACTATAAAATTCGGGGTTATTGTTGTCATACCAACCAGGCACCCCCAGTAAAGGTAACGGTGAAAGCTGGCTGTTGTCCCTTAAACAGTTATCATGCTTAATCATCTCATAAAGCGTTTGATCAATATACTGATACTGCTGGGTTAAATCTTTACAAAATATGTCATTTGGCACTTTTACAAATAATGCTTTTCCCGTTAAACCAATATACGGTTTAGTTAGCATTTCGTAATTTGCATGACCAAACATAAAGGGCGTAATAGTTTTACCCCATAATGCTCTGTGTTTAACGAATGCGTCTTGCCACTGGTGATTTTTAAGTAACTGCGGCCAAACATCATCACACACCGCAAGTACCACACCACATTCATCAAACAAGGTCAGCGCATTACGGTGCTTTGAGCGCTGCTTTGTACCATGAATAGCAATTTCTTCCACATGGCGTTGATTAATTAACGCTTTAGTTTTCGGAAACAAACACCAAATCAAGCCACCAAATAGATCATGCCAATTTTGCTGGCGCGTAGGCACTTTACCCGTATCAAAAATGATTTGCTCATAGTAGCGCTCTTCCTCACTAAAACAGGCATCGTCCACAAAGCGAATAACTTGCTGGTTCGCATTTTTAGCATCTAAAAAGGATGAAAACCACGTACACGCAGGCCAATCAGGTAAACATTGCAAAGCAAACAATGTATTTAAGTGGTTAAATGCGCCACTTTCTAAGCTGGCGCTATGCCATTGTTCGTGGGGAGTAAAACGCTTCATGAGTATCTTTAGCTTTACAGAAATTTTAGGGGGAGTTTACCGCAAAAACTGGTTCTATTTAATAGAAGTTCTTATACTCAGCACACTTAAAACAAAAAAAGAGCGACTATGAAACGTTATTTTTCTCTTACACTCCTTGCAACATCAGTACTTGCAGGATGTGCAACAACAAGTCTTACCTCTGATGATGTTAGCAAAGGTTATGATTCGATAAATGCTCAACAATTAGCTGAGCATATAAAAGTACTCGCCTCAGATGAATTTGGTGGCCGTGCGCCTTCTTCTAAAGGTGAAGAACTGACACTCGCGTATCTAACAACAGAGTTTAAAAAACTTGGTTTTCAACCTGGTAACGGTGATAGCTTTTTACAAGAAGTGCCGTTAGTTTCTCTAGAAGCTGATTCAGATATGGTACTTAATATTGGCGGAAAAGATTACCAATATAAGAAAGATATGGTCATGGGCAGCAGCCGTATTAGTGAACTACAAAGTATTAAAGACTCTGAGCTTGTTTTTGTCGGTTATGGTGTAAATGCACCAGAATATAACTGGAACGATTATGAAGGCTTAGATGTGAAAGGCAAAACGGTTGTTATGCTGGTTAACGATCCAGGTTTTGCGACAAAAGATCCTGCGCTTTTTACTGGTGACGCCATGACTTACTACGGCCGCTGGACGTACAAATACGAAGAAGCGAGTCGTCAAGGCGCTGCAGGTGCGATTATTATCCATGAAACTGCGCCAGCATCGTATCCTTGGTCTGTAGTAGAAAATTCATGGAGTGGTGAGCAGTTTGGTTTTCAAAAAGAAAATAACAACATGGACAGAGTTGCCGTTGAAGGCTGGGTAACTACAGACGTTGCAAAAGAGTTATTCACTAAGGCGGGGTTAGATTTTGATACAGCTAAAGCCAATGCCGCTAAAGGTGCTTATCATGTTGATATGGGTGATCTAACTGCGTCTGTGGCTGTTAAAAACACCATTAAGAAATCTATTTCGTATAACTTTATCGCCACTTTACCAGGTAGCGAAAAAGCCGATGAGCACATTGTTTATTCAGCTCACTGGGATCACTTAGGCACAGATAAAACCCGCAAAGGTGACCAAATATATAATGGCGCACATGATAACGCCACCGGTACTGCTGGCTTAATTGAAGTTGCAGAAGCGTTCGCAAGCCTACCTAAGCATCCTAGCCGCTCAATGACGTTTTTAGCTGTTACAGCTGAAGAGCAAGGCTTATTAGGCTCGAAGTATTATGCTGCAAACCCTGTAATACCAGCAAATAAAACTGTTGCGAATATCAATATGGACAGCCTAAATTTATTGGGCAAAGTAAAAGATATCAGTGTTGTCGGCCTTGGTAAATCTGAAATGGACACTCTCTTAG
Organism: Pseudoalteromonas sp. S1727; assembly: GCF_005886375.1. Lineage (NCBI taxonomy): Bacteria > Pseudomonadati > Pseudomonadota > Gammaproteobacteria > Alteromonadales > Pseudoalteromonadaceae > Pseudoalteromonas > Pseudoalteromonas sp. S1727. The sequence continues at coordinate 17,670 of NZ_PNDT01000073.1, read as the reverse complement.
AAGTCGCGGCTAAAGCACAAGGTCGTACAGTGTCAGGTGATCCTAAGCCGTCATCAGGGGGTTACTACCGCTCAGATCACTTTGCATTTGCAAATATGGGTATTCCAGCCATGTATGCGGGCGGCGGCAGTGAAGCACTTGATGAAGAAACGGCGAATTACCGCAAACGTATGAGCTTAGTACTTCGTGGTTGCTATCATCAACCATGTGACAGATACCGTGATGAATGGGATTTATCTGGTGCTGTGCAAGACTTACAATTATTTTATCAAGTTGGTTTTGATATTTCAGAGCAAGCAAATTGGCCTACTTGGAATAAAAATTCTGAATTTCAAAGAAAATAATGTAAATGATATTGATTTTCATTTGATTTAAATCTAAAGTGCAACTTAGATAATTTTTAGGTTGCACTTATGTTTTCACTCTCACTTCCCAAAATAAGTTTACCCACTTCCACACAATTTATTATGAGTAATAAACGGCTTTTATTGCCTCTATTTCTGCTAGTCTGTTTAGCGTACCCCCCTATGAGAACACTCACACTCGCAGCAATGAGTGATGCTTTTTTTCAAGTGAGTGTATTTGTTGCAGCCACCTTGTTTATTTATTACTACGTTATCGATCGGCTTCCCAAACTGGAATTGGGTTACTTAAGTCAAAAATCACCGCTATTAGAGGTCAGCTTTGCGTCATTACTCGGTGCATTACCAGGCTGTGGTGGTGCAATAATAGTCGTCACACAATTTACCAAAGGACAAGCTAGCTTTGGCTCTGTCGTAGCAGTGTTAACTGCAACTATGGGAGATGCCGCATTTTTATTATTAGCAACTAAACCTGTTGAAGGGTTACTTATCATGTTTATTGGCCTAAGCGTGGGTATCGTTAGTGGCAGCTTAGTTAATGCACTACATAAGCCTGATCACCTACGACCTGCACAAAATGACTATACGGATGACTGCCTTAGCCAGCCAAGTAAAGCGTTAATAATGAGTAAGTCTATCTGGCAAGTTGTGTTGATCCCGAGTGTAATGATTGCAATTATGATCGCTATTAATACTGACTTTAATAGCTTAAATACCCTGTTGGCAGATTCAATTACGCTGTTTGGTGCGGCTATGGCGCTAGTTGCTGTAGCAACGTGGGCATTCTCTTCTAAAGGGCAAAGCTACCAAGAAGTTACATCTGAAGAAGAGACTATCTCCCCCCCATCAAAGCTGTATAAAGTGCTGCAGGATACTCATTTTGTAACAGCTTGGGTGGTCGCATCATTTATGTTATTTGAAATATTAATTACTTTTGCGGGAGTAGATCTAAAAGCCTGGTTTGCCCATTATGCGTATTTAGCCCCCTTAATTGCCGTAGTGATTGGTTTTTTACCTGGTTGTGGCCCGCAAATAGTTGTTACTACTCTTTATATTCAAGGGATCATTCCATTTAGCGCCCTCGCAGCGAATGCCATATCAAATGATGGCGATGCGCTTTTCCCTGCAATAGCCATGGCACCGCGCGCAGCCTTCGTCGCGACGATATATTCTGCAGTGCCAGCAATACTTGTGGGCTATGGTTTATATTTTTATGGCCTTTAAATTTTGGCTATAAAAAAGCTCAGCAATTGCTGAGCTTAAACATTAAATATGGTGCTAAATACTTTTATGAACTTTGCAAATCAAGCTCTTTTGGATTAGCACCGTGATCGTTTTCACCCTCTTGCGAGTCCTGCGCAAGAAAAATAATCAATACAATCCAACCTACTATTGGCACAAGCCAAAGTAACTGCCACCAGCCAGAACGGTTCGTATCATGAAGACGACGAGCACCTGCACTTAGTTGAGGGATCAATAAAGCCAAGCTATAAATTGTTCCAACAATGGCTGTTCCTGTAAAATAATCGACTGCACCTGTTACAATCGAAAAAATAACATTGAATAAAATAAACATCCAATAAGCTTTACGACGAATACGGCCATTAAAATCGGCGTAACGACGCATTGCTTCCATAAAGTATTCCATATTAACTCCTTAATTTTTTTAATTCCCTGACGGGTGTCGCTTTTTAGAGACAACAACATGATAAAGAAAAAGCAACAATATGAAAACAAAAAACCAGCATTAAGCTGGTTTTAAAATAAGTCTATTTAAAGTTAACTCATTGCCATCATCATTTTGGCTGGGTTCTCTAAATACGACTTCCAGAGGTTATTAAAACGTGCAATTGTGCCACCATCAATCACTCGATGATCGCCAGACCAACTGACTTGCATAATAGCCTTACTTACAACCTGACCTTGCAAATCAAAGCGTGGTAAATGCTGTAACTTACCTAATGCTACAATCGCTACTTCTGGCTTGTTGATAATTGGCGTTGCTATCGTGCCACCAATTGCACCAATATTAGAAATGCTAATAGTACCGGCTTTTAAATCATCCGGAGCAACACGCCCTTCTCTTGCTGCATCCGTTAATCGCGTAACTTCATTCGCCACGTCAACAATACTTTTTGTTTGGCATTGCTTTATATTAGGCACTAGCAAACCGATTTTTGAATCAACCGCCATACCAATATTGTGATCAGCAAAATAAGTAAGCTCAGTACACTCGTCATTTACTTTTGAATTTAAGACTGGAAACTCTTTCATTGCAAGAGATAACGCCTTGATAAAAAACGGCATCATAGTCAATTTAACGCCTTGTTGCTGATACTGCTCTTTAAGCTCAGAGCGCAATCTAATCAACGCCGTTAAATCAATTTCGTCACAAAACGTAAAATGAGGAATAGTACTCACAGACGCCACCATCTGCTTAGCCATCGCAGCCTTGATACCTTTGATTGGCTCAACGCGTATATCACTTTCGATGGAATTGCTTGTATTTACAGCAGCTGTGTCAACTTGCAATGGCGAAGTATCAATACTGTTTGGTACTTCACCTTTAACAAAGCGTTCTATGTCTTCTTTGTAAATACGCCCATTTTTTCCACTGCCAGGAACTGTGGTTAAATCAACATCAAGTTCCCGTGCTTTACGTCGGACTGCAGGTGAAGCAACTGCTTTTTGATTAACTTGTTGCGCGGCTGCTTCTCGCACTGTCGCTTTAGGTTCAACGGCTTTTGTTTGTGCTTTAACGAGTGCGTCACTAACATCAACTTTAGCTGAGTGAGTACCCACGATCGACATTTGAAAAAGTGGTTTATGTACTTGCGCAACATCCCCTTTAGCATAATAAAGTTTTACAACAGTCCCTGTATATTTTGCAGGGATCTGCACCAATGCTTTATCTGTCATTACATCACAAACGGCTTGATCTTCTTCTATAGCATCGCCTTCATTGACTAACCACTCAACAATTTCGCACTCAACAATCCCTTCACCGATATCAGGTAAAATAAAATCTTCGAGTTGCTCAGTTCTGTTGCTGCTAGCTGCTGTTTCACTAGGAGCTACTTGTTGTTCTGGCTCAGCGCTAGTCTCACCCGCCACATCCATTGCAAAAAGCGGCGCATGTACTAAAGCAATATCACCTTTTGCATAATATAGTTTAGTGATAACACCATCATGTACTGCAGGAATTTGCACCAACGCTTTATCTGTCATTACATCGCAAATAGGTTGATCTTCAGTTACTGTGTCACCTTCGGCGACCAGCCACTCAACCACTTCGCATTCAACGATGCCTTCACCGATATCCGGTAAAATAAAATCTTTTGCCATGATAACTCCTAAAATTCGACCGATTGCTTAATTGCAGCGAGTACTTTTAATGCATCCGGTACATATTCTTTTTCAAGCGCTAAAGGATACGGGGTATCTAAGCCACAGACACGTAAAATAGGTGACTCTAAATGTAAGAAGCATTCTTGCTGAATCGTCGCCACGATTTCAGCACCAAACCCATTGGTAATTGGCGCTTCATGGCTAACAATTAAACGCCCTGTTTTGGTTACAGACTTTGCAATAGTTTCCATATCCCACGGTAAAATGCTGCGTAAATCAATTACTTCACAACTGATACCTTGCTCGCTAGCACGTTTTGCAGCATCTTCGATGATCTCCATCTGTGCGCCCCACGCCAGCAGTGTTACATCTGTCCCCTCAGTCACTACTTCAGCTTTACCAAGTTCAATGCTGTAATCTTCTTCTGGTACTTCACCAGTCGATGCACGGTATAATCGTTTCGGCTCAAAGAAAATAACTGGATTATCATCTTTAATCGCAGCACGTAACAAACCTTTTGCTTGGTATGGGTTACGCGGGACCACAATTTTAAGCCCAGGTGTATGCGCAAAATACGCTTCAGGTGATTGTGAGTGATATAATCCCCCCGCTATACCGCCACCGTAAGGAGTACGAATAGTAAGGTTGCCCACATTAAATTCATTACCACTGCGATAACGGAATTTAGCTGATTCATTCACTATTTGGTCAAATGCTGGAAAGATGTAGTCAGCAAACTGAATTTCAGCAAGTGCCGGTGCACCAAATGCAGCTAAGCCATTGGCAAACCCCATAATACCTTGTTCAGTAAGTGGCGTGTTAAATACGCGGTGTTGGCCATATTTTTCTTGTAAGCCTGAGGTTGCACGAAACACACCACCAAAATAGCCCACGTCTTCACCAAAAATACATGCTTGCGGGTGTTCAGCCATGGTGATATCAAGGGCTGAATTAATTGCATGTAACATATTCATTTTAGCCATTACTTAATTCTCCCTGCTGTCACCGGGTAGGCATCTGGGTGTTGCTTAATGTGATTTTTTAATTGCTCATATTGGCGTTGTAATGAAGGAATTGGTGTATCATAAACATCTGATACCAACTCTTCTAAAGGCGGCTTTGCTATTACTTCTGCGCGCTTTAATGCCGCAAGAATATCTTCACGAATTGTTTCTTTCGCTTTAACGTCTTCTTCTTCATTAAGCCAGTTTTGTTTCACTAACCATTTACGAAAGCGCTCAATTGGACATGCCTGGTAATTCGCTTCTTCATCTTTTGAGCGATAGCCGCTTGGATCATCTGATGTTGAATGCGCACCTAAACGATATGCAATAGATTCAATGAGTACTGGCTCGCCAGTCGTGGTGGCAATATCTCGTGCTTTTTTTGTGGCTGCATAAACTGCAAGAGCGTCGGCTCCATCAACACGGATCGTTTTAATACCATACCCCACACCGCGAGATGCAATACCATCGCCTTTAAACTGCTCATCTGCCGGAGTAGAAATTGCATAGCCGTTGTTGCGGGCAAAAAATATAACAGGAGATTTGTGTACCGCAGCCATATTTAAGCCTGCATGGAAGTCACCTTCCGATGCGGCACCTTCACCAAAATAACAAATAGTGATGTTATCAATTGCTGAATTTAACTCACCAGTTTGGGGGTCAATATGCTTAATTTTTTGGCCATAAGCATAACCGGTCGCTTGTGGGATTTGCGTACCAAGTGGAGACGAAATGGTCATATAATTAAGCGCAGCACTACCATAATGAATTGGCATTTGGCGGCCTTTACCGAGATCACGCTCATTTGAAAACATTTGATTCATAAACTGATCTAGGGTAAATCCACGATAATGTAACGCAGCTTGCTCACGGTATTGCGCCATGATCATATCATCTTGATCAAGTGCAGCAGCGGATGCAGTAACCGCAGCCTCTTCACCCAAACATTGCATATAAAAGCTTACACGGCCTTGACGTTGAGCTGCCTGCATACGCTCATCAAGCGCACGAATAAATCGCATGGTTTCGTATAATCGCAGCGCAGTGCTTTCATCTATATCAGGGGCTGTTGCACCGTGGTGGATATCGCCATCCTCGTTTAAAATACTCAAGGTCGGAATATTCAGCGCATGACCGTCAATAAATTCAAGATCGTGACTGATATTCAGCGATACGTTATTTGGATTACTCATAACCTACCTTCTTTCGTTGTCAAAACAGTGCAAATCGCTTGTTATTATTGATGAATTCTGCTGGTTAAAGTTTGCAGAAATTACACTGTATTTAAATTAAATCTGTCGACACTTTACGTTAACGTAAGATGTTATTCAACTAATCATAGACGAAACAAACTGAATTGGCGAGATAGGGACTGGAAAGTTAACTATACAATAAAATAAAGGCTTTACAATCATATAGTTAACCTATTTTATGGCGCTATTTAAATAATATTGTCTGTTAAGTGTAATGGGATTACTGTCAATAAAGCACGTTGTCCTAAAGCAACATCTGCGTTAGGAAATATAATTGCTTCCCCTTCAACATCAGCGTAGTAACATAGGTCGCCATCGGTTGCTAACAACTCGCCCTTACTAAAGCCAGTAAAGTTTTCTGCATCATCAGAGAAAGGAAAGGAAAAGTTATGTGCCGTACGATTAATTGACCTATGAACCTCGAACAGTTCAAAATCATTTGCATTAAAATCTTTATATGAAACTTCATTTTGACTAATTAATGCAGATAACGTGTCGCGAGTTTTAGCAAAGCGGCTCATGTCATTTTCACCAAATGGTTTAACTTGCCCTAACTCTACCGTAAATGAATCAGCATTGTGCACGAACGATGAATAATAACTAAATGTTGTTGCTGCGGATTTCATCATCAGCACGGTATTGACACCACAACTTAATAAAAATTGTAGCTGTGATTTTTTCCATGGCTTCCCATGTAAAAATGGATAAACTGCAAATTTGTCATTTTTTGAGCCACGAATGGCAGTGTGTAGATCATAATGACAGCGAATACGATCTTCCCCTCCCCGGTTAAAAAAGTCACTTACATAGCCTTCTAACTTTGCGGCACGCTCACGTTCTCTATTCATTTCAATACCATCAACAGTATGATGACCATTAAACAAACGGTTTAAATTTTCTTCGACAAAGCGTTTATCAATATTGATTGATTGCGGGTTGCCATAGATAAACAGCACCCTTTGCATTAACACCAACTCGCCGGTGATTATCTGCTTAATAAGCTCATCACAAATTTCAATAGGGGCAGTCTCATTACCATGAATAGCACTCGACAGTACGATATCTTTCGTGCTCACTGATTGCGGTTGGAACTCTATAACACCTGTATCATGTACATTAACTTGGGTACCGTTCGCTAATGTAAATTCACTAGGCGCTAAGTACCACTCATTAGCACGGCTAAGGGTTAAAAAGTCACCGGTTTGTTTTAAATCATTAATATAGTGTGTTGTGGCTGACATTAAAATCGCCTTTTGTGTGGAGTAAATACAAAAACGGCTGAATAAATCAGCCGTTTCTTTAACAAATTGATGATTAGCTGATCACTGAATCAACTAATTTTTTAGCTTCTTTTTCAAGTAATGCTAAGTGCGCTTCACCTTTGAATGACTCAAGGTAAATTTTATATATATCTTCTGTTCCAGAAGGACGTGCTGCGAACCAGCCATTTTCCGTAACGACTTTTAAACCCCCAATTGCTGCATTGTTACCAGGTGCATGGGTTAGCTTTTGTAAAATTGGCTCACCAGCTAATGTATCAGCAGTAACGTCTTTAGCACTAAGCGCTTTGAGACGATCTTTTTGCACAGCATTTGCTGGCGCATCAATACGTTTATAAATTGGCGCACCAAATTCTTGCTCAAGTTCTTTATAAAGAGCAGAGGGTGTCTTACCAGTAACAGCTAAAATTTCAGCTGCTAATAAGCCCATAATAAAACCATCTTTGTCAGTATCCCACACCGTTCCATCAAAACGTAGGAATGACGCCCCTGCGCTTTCTTCACCACCGAATGCGAGTGTTCCCGTGCTCAAGCCTTCAACAAACCACTTGAAACCGACGGGCACTTCTTGTACTTGGCGATTATTACGAGCAACCACTCTGTCAATCATGGCACTTGAAACAAGCGTCTTACCAATTTGCACATCCTTGGACCAATTACGATGATTTAATAAATAATCAATCGCCACCGCTAAAAAGTGATTCGGATTCATTAAGCCATCCGGGGTTACAATACCATGGCGGTCATAATCAGGGTCATTACCGATACCAAGGTCAAAATCGTCTTTGAGGGCAATAAGATTTGCCATTGCATAAGGAGATGAACAATCCATGCGGATTTTACCGTCTTTATCCAAAGGCATAAAGGCAAAGCGTGGATCAACTTGATTATTTACGACCGTTAAGTCTAAATTAAATTTTTTGGCGATAACTGGCCAAAAGTTAATACCTGAACCACCTAATGGATCAATCCCAATTTTTATTTTTGCTTTGCTTATCGCTGCAACATCGACCACATTTATTAAATCTTCAATGTATGGTGTCATTAAATCTTGGTATTTTATAAAACCAGAGCGCGATGCTTTAGCAAATGGAAACAGTTCAACTTCAACTAAGTCTTCAAGTAATAATTGATTTGCTCTATCTTCAATCCATTTAGTGACATCTGTATCAGCTGGACCGCCATTAGGTGGGTTATATTTAAAGCCACCGTCTTCAGGTGGGTTATGTGAAGGAGTAACAACAATCCCATCGGCAAGTTCATGAGGATGCAATTTGTTATGACAAACAACAGCATGACTAATTACCGGGGTCGGTGTAAAGTCATCATTTTCTTGAGTGATCACTTGCACTTCATTAGCAACCAACACTTCAATAGCTGAATTATACGCGGCTTCACTTAATGCATGGGTATCTTTACCTAAATAAAGCGGGCCAAAAATATTATTTTGCTTTCGGTAGTCACAAATTGCTTGAGTAATGGCGAGGATATGAGATTCATTGAATTTCACATCATACGAACACCCTCGGTGACCTGAGGTACCAAAGGCAACACAATGTTCAGGATTCTGCTCTAAATCGGGTTCATTTAAATAATAAGCCGACACTAATTTTGGTACATTTACTAAATCTGATTGTGTTGCAGGTTTCCCTGCACCGGAATGAATCGCCATTACATTTCCTTTATAAGTAGTCTCGAATTTTTTCAGCTTGTTCAGCGCTATAACCTAAGCCAAGCGCCACTTCATGTAGCATCATTTTCTTACGGGTAGTATTTGAATTAGTCATGACCCAATATTCACTATCCGTGATATTTTTTGGATTCATGCTACTACCACTATTTACCAGTGCTTCTTTACTAGTTGCAAAGTAAACACGATCACGCCCTTGTACATCAAGCACTGCCGAAAAATCGGCTTTATGGGTGCGATGTAACGCAGAAAGGATAAACAAAAAGCGCCCTACGACCCCTTTTTGCATCGCCAGCTCTTCTTTATTCAGTATATTAAAAACATTTGCACGCTGAGGCGTGACAGCTACTGGCTTTTTAGTATCTGTTACCGAAGTCGTATCAGATGACTGTATATTTGAGGCAGCATCAGCTTTCTTTGCTGGTGCTGTAGGGCTCTGTGGTTTTTCTGTTACGACTAAATCATTCTCGTCGTGAATATTTAACAAACGACGTAAAATAGTTGAAGCGCTTTCGCCTATACTTTGTGTATTACTTGCAATGTATTGATATAACTCGTCGTCTATGTCAATTTTTTTCATGTTATTCCTGTCGTTACGGGTCACATTTTTTTATTCCTTTGAGATTATACCCAAACCTGATTTAATTCTCTATGTTTTGCAATTTGTTATTTCACTAGGCAAACTAAGCGCACTTTTGATTAAATATTTTTGGATACGTTGATGTTGTTAAATTACAAACAAACGGGCCAAGGCCCACATGTAATTTTGATCCATGGCTTATTTGGTTCACTGGAAAACCTAAATGTTATTGCTAAATCATTAGCCGAAAATTTTACAATAACCAATATTGATCTACGTAATCATGGTCAGTCACCACACAGTGACGTAATGGACTACCCAAGCATGGCAGCCGACGTACTGAATTTAATGGCCCATTTATCCATCAATAAAGCTCACTTAGTCGGTCACTCTATGGGCGGCAAAGTGGCTATGCAAATTGCACATTTAAACCCCGAAGTAGTCAATAAACTCGTGGTATTAGATATTGCACCTGTGGCATACAAAAGTCGCCACAACGATATTATTGCGGCGTTAAAACGCGTACAACAACACGCTGTTAATGACCGTAAACAGGCCGACACACTCATGGAACCGCTCATCCCTGAGTTAGGTGTTCGCCAGTTTTTATTAAAAAGCTACGCAAAAGACCAACATGGCCAATTGCAATGGCGATTTAATTTAGCTGCTTTGAGTGAAAAATATAGTAATATACTAGCAAATATTAAAGCAAATGATTCTTGTTTATGCGATACTTTGTTTATCAAAGGGAACGATTCTGACTATATATTGCCTGAATACCGTGATGCAATTATGGCGCAATTTAAAAATGCCCAAGCAAAAGTTATACATGGTGCGGGCCATTGGTTACATGCACAAAAACCAGCGGCGGTTAATAAGTCAATCAGTGCATTTTTAATGGCATAATAAAGCTAAATTTAATCCACTATTTTTGACTACGCGCACTAAATTATTGCGATTTTATATGCTATAGTACGCGCCGTTTAATTTAAAGGTTATACGTTGATGGTCAGTCAGTTAATTAACGAATTTGATACCCTTGGGTTGTATTTTGGCTTAGCCGGTGTGTTCTTTTTTATTGGTATGGCTATTCAAGATGTACTTAAAAAAGGCAATGTACCTAAGTTTGGCCGCTATATTGTATGGCTTGTACTATTTTTAGGGTGCTCTGGTTTTATCGCTAAAGGACTTATTCAAGTGTTTTGGCAAGGTGCGGGTGTGGGTTAACCATGGCTAAATCTGAAACCGATAGAACAACACTCGATTTATTTGAATACGAAAAGCGCCCCGGCAGACCGAAAACGAATCCCCTTCCGAGGGAAGTTCAGTTAAAGGTAAATAAACGTAATCAAATAAAAAGAGATAAAGCACGTGGTTTAAAGCGTGTGGAATTTAAAGTTTCATCGCAGTTGTATCAAGCGTTAAGCGATATGGCCGATGCACAGAATATTAGCCGTAGTGCGCTGATTGAAACTATTTTACAAGAAAGATTGGCTATTGATAGATAAAAGGTTTTAAATTCATGGCAAGTGTAGGTATTTTTTTCGGAAGTGACACAGGTAACACAGAGCACGTAGCTAAAATGATCCAAAAAGAGTTGGGTAAAAAGCTTGTGGCTGTACATGATATTGCTAAAAGCTCTAAAGAAGAGATAGCAGAATTTGATTTAATCTTATTTGGCATCCCGACTTGGTATTATGGTGAAGCGCAATGTGATTGGGATGATTTTTTCCCAGAACTTGAAGAAATTGATTTTGAAGGCAAACTTGTTGCTATCTTTGGCTGTGGCGATCAAGAAGACTATGCTGAATACTTCCTCGATGCAATGGGAATGATAAATGATATCGTTACAGAGCGTGGTGCAATTGTTGTAGGTCATTGGCCTACCGAAGGTTATGATTTTGAAGCATCTAAAGGCATGGCTGATGATACCCACTTTGTTGGATTAGGTATTGATGAAGACCGTCAACCAGAGCTTACTGAACAACGCGTAAAAGCGTGGTCTGCACAAGTATATGAAGAAATGTGTTTAAGTGAACTTGCTGATTAAATGCACTTTATTGCTAGATTTTGCTTAAAATAGTAGCACTTGATTGCCAAATGCACTTTTTATAAGTAATTCTAGCAATTGATCTTTGCACTTAATGACTAGGCACGTTATTCTTATCATTGCTAATGTGTCGTGTGCATCTTTGTAAGGTGTCTAGTATAACCAAATTTAATTGAGACAGATTTTAATGACTGATCATAACTTGGAATTAAAAAAAGCCGGTTTAAAAGTAACTTTACCGCGTATTAAAATTTTAGAGATTTTGCAATCTCCAGATAACCAACACATCAGCGCTGAAGATGTTTACAAAATTCTTTTGGATTTAGGTGAAGAAATTGGCCTTGCTACTGTGTATCGTGTACTTAACCAATTTGATGATGCTGGTATTGTTAGCCGTCACCACTTTGAAGGCGGTAAATCAGTATTTGAACTCTCTGGTAGCACCCATCATGATCACTTAGTATGTTTAAAATGCGGTAAAGTGATCGAATTTGAAGATGATATCATTGAAAATCGTCAGCTAGAAATTTCAAAAGAAAATGGCATTAAGCTGACCAATCACTCTCTTTACCTATATGGTGAGTGTACTGATACAGCTGCATGTAAAGCGTTTGCTGATAGCCAATAATCTATTAGCTATGAATAAAAAAAACCTGCAATATGCAGGTTTTTTTATGTTTGTTAATTATCCCCTTGGTATAAAAGGATAAAAATAATTATTGTTGAGTTTTAGTCCATGAATCACGTAAACCAACCGTTTGATTAAATACCAGAGTATCTGATTTCGTGTCACGGCTGAAATACCCAGTTCGCTCAAACTGAAAACCTTGTGCCGGTGCTGCGTTAGCAAGTGCAGGCTCAAGTTTAGCATTTGTTAAAACTATCAATGAATCTGGATTCAATGTAGAAGAAAAATCTTCTGCAGCAGCAGGATTTGGTACGTTAAACAAACGGTCATACAAACGGACTTCTGCAGTAATTGACTCACTAGCTGAAACCCAGTGGATAACGCCCTTCACTTTTCGGCCATCACTTGGATTTTTACCCAAAGTCTCAGGATCATAACTACAGAAGATTGTTGCGATTTCACCATGTTCGTCTTTTTCAACACGCTCTGCTTTGATAACATAAGCACCACGTAAACGTACTTCTTTGCCTAGTACCAAACGTTTAAACTTATTATTTGCTTCTTCTTTAAAATCTTCACGTTCAATGTAAATTTCACGGGTAAACGGTACATCGCGTCGGCCCATGCTTTCATCATTAGGATGGTTGGCAACCGATAACGTTTCAACAGTCTCAGCGTCATAGTTTTCAATGATCACTTTAACAGGATCAAGCACAGCCATTGCTCGCGGAGCATGTTCATTTAGATCTTCACGGATACAGGCTTCAAGCATGCCCATTTCAACCATGTTTTCTTGCTTGGTTACACCTATACGAGCACAAAATTCACGTATTGATGCCGGTGTATAACCACGGCGACGTAAACCTGCTATCGTTGGCATTCGCGGATCATCCCAGCCTTCAACATGGCCGTTCACAACTAGGTCGTTTAGCTTGCGCTTAGACATGATAGTGTATTCAAGATTTAAACGCGAAAACTCTATTTGTTGTGGATGACATTCAAGACTGATGTTGTCGAGTACCCAATCATACAAGCGACGGTTGTCTTGAAACTCTAACGTACATAATGAATGCGTAATACCTTCCAGCGCATCAGAAATACAGTGCGTAAAGTCATACATCGGGTATATACACCACTTATCACCTGTTTGGTGATGATGAGCAAAACGAACACGATAGAGAATAGGATCACGCAGCACCATAAATGAGCTAGCCATATCTATTTTTGCACGAAGAACGCACTCACCTTCTTTGAATTCACCAGCACGCATTTTTTCAAATAATGCTAAATTCTCTGAAGGGCTCGTATCACGAGTCGGGCTATTCTTACCAGGCTCCTTTAATGTACCTCGGTACTCTCGTGCTTGATCTGCCGATAAAAAGCAGACATAAGCTAGCCCTTTATTGATAAGCTCAACAGCATATTCATAAAGGGTATCGAAATAATTGGACGAATACTTTATTTCACCATCCCAGTTAAAGCCTAACCACTGAACATCTTCTTTAATAGAGTTAACGTAGTTAATATCTTCTTTTTCAGGGTTAGTATCATCAAAACGTAGATTACATTGACCACTGTAGTCCTGCGCGATACCAAAATTTAAACAAATTGATTTAGCATGTCCAATATGTAAAAAACCATTTGGCTCAGGTGGAAAACGAGTATGTGTAGACGCATGTTTACCTGATGCTAAGTCTTCATCAATACGCGTTCTTATAAAGTTACTTGGGCGATTCTCAATTTCCGCCATAGGAGTATAATCCTCTGAATAGTGCATGGTGACAAAACTATTGCATTATACCCAAACCACCCCAAGATGCGAGTTTCAGTTGGAATTAAAAGCGATTTAGGCAAGGCATTGATCGCAAATAGATAGTGGTTCTAGTGGTAAAATCAATAACGCAGTATAAATCGCTTTTAACCCAACCCGTTGGGCGCTTCGCATATTGAGGTGGCTTGGGCATATTATAAAAACGAACCTTAACATACAGTAATAGATCTGGGCGTATTACATAGAGTGTCGTTGTATAAAATTACAAGTGGATAAATTCGCTGTAGTCACAATAATTTAATGACTTAGCGATGATAAATTGTTCTAGCGCAATAAAATAGTCATGCAATCGAGGTACAGTGCCCGCATTCGACTTATTTTAAGGATAAAGCTATGGTTTCACTTTCACAGCACCGTGTATATATTCCAACAACTGCCCGCGCTAACCAATATATACTAGCTGAATTTATACCCAGCGAGTCATTATATGCGCGCTTTAGTACTCTAGAGCAATGCTATGAACGACTTGCACGGCAGCTATTTTCATCCTGTGATGAATATGAGCTGCATAATGTGCATTTGATAGCAAATGACAAGTTACCTATTGTTCGTTTTCATGAAGAATCTTATTGTTTGCAGACAGCAAAGCAAATTCTATTTTTTTATAACCCTCGTTATCACGAAGCACATAAATGCATTTATGATAGTAACCAACCGAGTAAGAAAATTCGCTTGCTGTTTCTTGCCACAGGGGAGGATCTTCGTGCTAACGCAGCTGTTTTTCATAGCCGTGTAAAAAAAGTACTGGCACATTTACAGGACACTTTACTCGTTGATGAACCTAGTATCAAAATACGTGATCACCAACATTTAACCTATGACTTATTCGCCAAAGCAAAAGGGTGTAAAGAAAGTTATGGCTATAAACTTCGTGGTTTATACCAACGTTATCAAAGTCGCCAATGTTTACTGCCGACAGAGCATAATGAAATAACCTATACGACTTTTTCAGTCCCTATCACTCGCTCCCTTAAAACTCAATTTCATCATCTCTTAAACGGTCCAAACTATAGTGAGTTTTATCAACATTTTTATGACGCGTTTATTGAGCAATGCGCGGCCAAAAACCTCCAACTAGCTGCAATGGTTGCCAACGGTACGATGCCAATTATTCGTAATAGCAAAACAGATAACAATGACGGAAATCAAGAGTTACAAAAGTTGAGTTTCGCTACTGATACACAAACAACGCAATACAGTCATTACTGGCATGATGAAAAACTAGTTGAGTCACTACATTTTGTTATTGTGGCGAGTGAAAAAGATGAACAAGGTGTAGGCCATGGCCGTTTTATGAACCAAGTTGAAAGTATGATCCGCACACTAATTGAACCA
Organism: Pseudoalteromonas sp. S1727; assembly: GCF_005886375.1. NCBI lineage: Bacteria > Pseudomonadati > Pseudomonadota > Gammaproteobacteria > Alteromonadales > Pseudoalteromonadaceae > Pseudoalteromonas > Pseudoalteromonas sp. S1727. The sequence goes on along the minus strand of NZ_PNDT01000073.1, from coordinate 2,309 downwards.
TTAGCAATCAATAAAGAACGCCAAGATATTACCGTGCGATTTTTCCAACATATAAACCATTACTTGTAATAACCTAACTGCAAACCTTATCCCTGCCAGTATTTTTGGCATGGTAAAGGTTTGTATCAGCAACTTTTAATAGCCCGTTCAAGGTCTGCCCTACTGTCATTTGCGCAACCCCTGCACTACTGGTTAAATTAATTTTTTTATCCGTTAAACTTAATGACTTTAAAGTAATGCATAAAGCACTTATAAAATCATGCCCTTGTTGTAACGTTAGATCTGGCATGACAACAATAAATTCTTCACCACCAAACCGTGCAAACTGGTGCTGTGTATTAGCGAGTTGTTGTTCTAAGAACGTGGTAAAACCAATCAGTGCTTGATCGCCAATGGCATGACCATGCAGGTCGTTGACTTGTTTAAAATGATCTATATCTAGAATCGAAACCGAAAAATCCCGTTGTTTATCAATTAACTGCTGAGAAATAAAATCAAGAATATAACGTCGATTATGTGCACCTGTTAACGGATCGGTATTTGCTCTATGTTGGCTTCGCAAGTACGCTCGGCGTTGATTGAGTGCAAAAATAGTTACACTCAATATAACCAATAATCCGATAATAGAGTAAGCTGTTTGTAATTGCCCTTCTTTCGCTAGTTTATCGAGCGTTATTTGTTGCAGCTTTAGCTTCTCTTCAGCCAGCTGAAGCTTAATATCTTGTTGTGTAGATTCAAACCGTGAACGGGCCTCTTGCTCAAGTTTTTGTTGGGTTGATTCTTTCGCTTCATCATTTAACTTAACCAGTAATTTAAGTGCGGCGACAGCATCAGCAAAACGCCCCAATTGCTCTAAACTTTGTGCTTTTAATGTAAGTGTTTGGCGACTATAACGATTATTAAGCGGTCTATCATAGTCCTGTAAAAGTAATTCTGCTTCAAGAATATAGTCTAACGCTTGCTCAGGTTGTTTTAGTGCCAAAAAAGCGGTAGCGAAGTTATTGTTAAGCGCGATGATATGCGCAGGGTTCATAATCACTCTGTTGACGTAGCTTTTAGCTAGATATAATAACTGCAGAGCTTCATTATAATTTGCTTGTTGTAATGCAACTATCGCTTTACCTGCAGGCGCCCAAAATAAATAACGGGGTACTTTTACTTCAGCAGATAAGCTGATCATGTCATCATAACAACGTGTTGCTAAAGTAAGTTTTTCAGCTCGAGCGTAGCTTAAACACAAGGTGTGGAGCGCAGGTAAACCATTCACTACATCATTACTTTTATTCGCTATATCTCGCGCCAGCACGGCATATTGTAACCCTTGTTCATATAGTTGCATGTTCGTATAATAGGCAGCTAAACTGGTATAAACATATAACATGGTCGTTGCTGACATATTCGTTGTTTTAGCTTCAATGTACGCATTCTCAATAAGTTGTATCGAACGCGTATACTCCTCTTGCCAGAGTAATAAAGTTCCTTCTATTGTTTTTGCCTGAACTAACATTTGAGGATCATTACTGTCTTGAAAAGCGGCCTGTGCAAAACGAATTTGTTTAAGCGCATCAGGTAACTTAGCTTCTTCTAAAGAAAGAATACTGCGATACATTAACCAATAGCCTAAGATCCAGTTATCTTGTTCAGGAAGCTGTTGGCGAGCAAGCTTGAAACTAGCTTGTGCACGCTTTGTATCACCCTGAAATAAATACAAACGCGCTAGCAAAGTATTATTATAAGCGTGTTCTGTCTGACTAAGGCTATGCTTAGACTGCGCAAGGGTTAGCTGCTCTAGTAACTTATTTGGTTCAGTTAGTGCACGTTGTTCTGTTTCTAAAAATGCGATGCGAATAGAGGAGCTGGCTGCATTTATACTCTGAGAGAGAAAAACACATATTACACAGACTATAAAATTAATTATTCGCATTACTAGTAGTTTCTTAGAATTTAATAAACAGTTGCTCATTATAACGGCAGTTATAATTATTACCAGTAACCTTTATCGAAACATTAACCGGTAATTTGATAACAACCATGTAATTAATTGCAGGTAAAAAAGTGTTCCGAGTTTCAAATTTTACATTTTTATTCGAACATTATTAACATTGCATGTATTTAATTAAGTGCGCAAGGCTCTTATACTAATCGACTTAAATATTTAACCATTCTAGCGGGCTAAATAAAGCGCTAACTGCGTTATAAATTTTCATGTAGAACAACTACATGTCAAAATTTATGCCTTGTTATCACTCCATTTATCTGTCGCTATAAATGGTCAGTAACTTAACACGATTGTTATAAGTTGTATTATT
>NZ_PNDT01000072.1:0-4781 GCF_005886375.1 Pseudoalteromonas sp. S1727 | reverse complement strand
GCCATTGCGCGTGCTAAAGCTAAAAAAGCAGCAAAAGCCGAACAAGTATCTAGCGTAGAAAAAGACAATGCTGTAGATGAAACTGCACCTACAACTAAAAACCAAGAGCCAGGCACTGAAGCTCAACCAGAGCAAACAGCGCAAGATAAGAAAAAGGCCGCAGTCGCTGCTGCAATTGCCCGAGCAAAAGCCAAGAAACTACAACAAGAAGGAAGTGATAAGTAATGAAGCTTACGATGGCCAGCTCGCCGCATAGTCACAGCCATAAATCACTGAGCAAATTGATGCAAACAGTGATCTTAGCCTGTATTCCTGGACTTATCGCGCAACTGTATTTTTTTGGAACGGGCGTATTAATTCAGCTGATTTTAGCCTTGCTCACAGCCAGTATTAGTGAAGCTGTTATCATGCGTATTCGCAAGCGCCCAGTGTGGCCTACACTAAGTGATGGTAGCGCTTGGCTTACAGCCGTATTGTTAGCACTGAGCATTCCACCGTTGGCACCATGGTGGATTATTGTGATTGGTAGCTTTTTTGCCATTGTAATTGTTAAACAGCTCTATGGTGGACTTGGCTTTAACTTATTTAACCCTGCAATGGCTGCGTATGTATTGTTGCTAATTTCATTCCCAGTACAAATGACGACTTGGATGCCGGTCAATGATCTTCTCGCTAATTCTATTAGCTTTAATCAGCAACTAAGCGTTATTTTTAATGGTTTTACCAGCGCAGGCTTTAGTGTTGATCAACTAAGAGTCGGTGTAGATGGCGTAACAATGGCAACGCCGCTAGATACCATTAAAACAGATATCGCCCATGGTTTAACTATCACTGAGAGTATGCAAGCCGCTATTTTTAATAGTTGGTTAGGCCAAGGTTGGGGCTGGGTTAATCTTGGCTTTTTAATCGGCGGCTTATACCTGATTAAAGCAAAAGTTATAAACTGGCATATTCCAGTTGGTGTAATTAGCGCTCTTGCTGTGTGCAGCGCTGTGGGTTATATCGCAGCACCGGGGATTGAACCTGGCGTTGTATTTCACTTGTTTAGCGGCGCCACTATGCTTGGGGCATTCTTTATAGCGACTGATCCTGTTTCTGCAGCCACGACTAACCGCGGCCGATTAATTTACGGCGCATTAATTGGCTTATTAGTGTATTTAATTCGTACATTTGGCGGCTATCCAGATGCAATGGCCTTTGCGGTATTGTTGCTTAACATGGCTGTGCCACTAATTGACTACTACACCCAACCACGTACTTATGGCCATGGGGTAAACAAATGATCATTTCATCAATGACCAAAAACGGCGGTATTTTAGCACTGTTTGCACTGATCACTACCGGCGCAGTGGGAGTCATTCATACTCTCACTGCAGATAACATTGCAGAGCAAGAGCGCAAACAGCTGTCGCTACAATTGCAAGATGTGTTGGACCCTCATTTTTACGATAATACCCTTTATCAAGATTGCGCCATCATCGATGATCCGTTAATCGGTGATCAGCCACAAACAATTTATCGGGCGCGAAAAGATGGCCAGCCTGTCGCTTTGGTTATACGCCACGTCACGCCAAAAGGTTACAGTGGTGATATCGAGTTATTAACTGCGGTATTTGCAAACGCAGATGTGGCCGGTGTGCGTGTTACTAAACACGAAGAAACGCCAGGACTTGGTGACAAAGTGGAAATAAAAAAATCGTTGTGGATCACCTCATTTAAAGGTCAAACACTACACAGTGAAGACGATCAACGCTGGGCCGTTAAAAAAGATGGCGGCAGTTTTGATCAATTCACTGGCGCTACTATTACGCCACGTGCTGTGGTTGGTTCAGTAAAACAAGCTGTGCTATTCTCAAAAAATAATTTCGATGCGGTATTTAATGCAAGTAATGCATGCCAAGTAGGTGAATCATGAGCCAATTAAAAGAGTTATTTAACGAAGGGATGTGGAAAAACAACCCTGCCCTCGTACAATTACTTGGTTTGTGTCCGCTGTTAGCTGTCACCTCAACGGTTACCAACGCAATGGGACTTGGCCTTGCAACATTACTGGTATTAGTTGGCTCAAACGTGACTATTTCTGCAGTGCGAAACTGGGTGCCTAAAGACATTCGCATACCTGTGTTTGTAATGTTTATCGCAGGCTTCGTAACCATAGTACAACTACTAATGAATGCCTATACGTTTGGCTTATATCAATCACTGGGGATTTTTATTCCACTGATAGTAACTAACTGTGCCATTATCGGCCGCGCCGAAGCTTATGCCTCTAAAAACCCAGTTCATTTATCGGCGTTTGACGGCTTAATGATGGGCTCAGGCTTTATGGTGGTACTTGTTATACTTGGCGCAATGCGCGAACTAATAGGTCAAGGCACCTTATTTGATGGCGCCGATTTACTACTAGGCCCATGGGCATCAGTGTTACGAATTGAAGTATTTAGTTTTGATAACCAATTTTTACTCGCTATTTTACCACCGGGCGCATTTTTAGGTTTAGGCTTACTAATAGCCGCTAAAAATGTCATCGACGCACAAATAAAAGCAAAGCAAGTAGCACCACCTGTGGCCGAAAAAGGCCCGCGAGCAAGGGTCACCAGTTTAACTTAAGGGGAAGCGCACAGTATTTACTGTGCGTTTAAGTTGCATGAATAAAGAAAAACGTTACGAAATACTCTCGCGCCTGCGTGAGCAAAATCCGCATCCTGAAACTGAGCTTGAATATTCAAGCCCGTTTGAACTACTAGTAGCGGTAACACTATCAGCACAAGCCACCGATGTAGGTGTTAATAAAGCCACCCGTAAGCTCTTTCCCGTAGCCAATACGCCACAAGCCATTTTAGACTTAGGCCACGATACGCTGCGCGATTACATTAAAACCATCGGTTTGTTTAACTCTAAAGCCGCCAATGTGTACAAAATGTGCCAGATTTTAGTAGATAAACACAACAGCGAAGTTCCTGAAAACCGCGAAGCCTTAGAAGCCCTCCCTGGCGTTGGCCGTAAAACTGCAAACGTCGTACTCAACACCGCCTTCGGCTGGCCGACAATCGCGGTAGACACCCATATTGACCGCGTCTCCAATCGCACTAAATTTGCCATGGGTAAAAATGTTGTTGAAGTAGAAAAGAAGCTCGAAAAAGTAGTGCCTAAAGAATTTAAAGTCGATGTACACCATTGGCTCATTTTACATGGTCGTTATGTTTGTACAGCCCGCAAACCAAAATGTGGCAGTTGTATAATTGAAGACTTGTGTGAGTTTAAGGATAAAGTAGATTAAGTTAGTGACAACTTTGAGCAATAAGCGGAAGTTCGCGAAACACGTTTTTGGACAAAAACGTTTTAGCTCGTTGGCTGTATTAGGTGAATTTCTATGGGCTAAAACGCCGCCGTAAGAGGCGGAAAATGCTTGGCTATAATTAGCGACGAAGGAGCGCAAGCCAAGCTTTTTGCGTCCTTTCTTGACGGCATTGTTATACCTATATATACCGTTCTGGATTTACCCTAGTAACTTTGGTGAGTTTTAACATAGTATTCTCATGTATATTAGCTTCATCCGAGCAGCATTCATTTTCACAAAAAAGAACCACTGCTTTTTTTCCGCAGTCTTTAGAACTAGGGTAGATAATCCCATCAATAGAATTACCCTCTCCTGTTTTATGTATAAACCTTAAGTGCTCACTAACAACTTGAGTTGGCACATAATCAATATGCTCCCTCCCATCTTTGCTTATTGGAGCTGTAAAGTCTTCTAGAAAATCTATTAGAAATGATAGTCCGTGCCTGTAGTCTCTACTAACACCTGAAAAGATTCCTTTAAAAGGTGGAAGTTTGGAAAGGTCAACTAATGTAAGTCTTTTAACCGTTTCAAATTTACCAACAGTCCCGACTTTACTCTGCCCATCGGGAGTATATGTCTCAGCTATAGCGGTTTTAAGATTAAAAGCACCGTAAAACATAGGGATTCCAGAAGGGCTCATTCTATTTGGGTAAGTGGCATATTCTAAAGGTGGCGGGCCAAGCTCTTCTGCCTTTGTGAATTTTTCACCTTTATTGTGAATACGTACACGTGTCAGCGTAGTGCCAATTTCTATTTTCTTATATAAAGCTAAGGACTCTATTACATTACACAAGGCATCTAAAAAGTAACTAGGTGCTATTTCTTCATAGCCTCTGAAGTCCCGTGAATCTTGCACGCGATAAAAGACGTATCTAGACTTATGCTTAATAGCGTTAACAAACTCTTTCCAACCATAACTTAACGCCAGCTCAGGTGACAAATTATAAAAGTCCTGTTTACACCATTGCCTATCAGATAGTGAGTAAAGAACATCATCCTGAAATTCCATATTCTCAATTGGAATTCCTACCTCATCAAGAAAATCGTATGTGTCGAATACCTCGCCGACCCAACCTTTATCCCATGCGACACCTACATTATTAGGATCACCATACTCTTGAGATAAACATTCTAGAATGAATTTCATTAGCTCATCGAAATGTAAGACTATAGAGTGATTGCTCTGGCAATACGTACACTGAGATTTATCTCCGTTATCTTTAATAAAACGGCCTAAATCCTTGTCACCAACACATGCGCTACAGACATACTTATCCCCGACAGAATAAAAACCTCTTTCTTCCTCTTCCATTGCGAAGTGTTTAAGTCGTCCCAACGATAATCTCCAAATAGGTATAACGAGCCTGTAGAATAACTCGTTTTTAATTTATTTTTATTGATGCATTAACCATAGCCGAACTCCTATTTTGATTCAATCGGT
>NZ_PNDT01000071.1:0-38462 GCF_005886375.1 Pseudoalteromonas sp. S1727 | reverse complement strand
AAGACGTCGTACTGTAAAACGTAATTAATCACTTCCCTAAGTGTGTTATGTAACAAAGGGCCCAGAAGGGCCCTTTTTTCGTATATATAGAAAAATTAATGCTAGTGAGTAGTTTTGATATTTTATTGATATATCAAGAGAGTAACGATTAGTACCAATGATTAGCTAATGTAGCAAAATGTACCTTTTATTTAATTTTCTGTGCTTTGTGTTACATTGAAATTGGTTTTAATATATCTGTTTAAATTATTATACAATTTTACTCGCAGAGGATATGATCGTTAAACTGTAGCTATTACTGCTATTCGTCTCAAAATTGATTCTATGCAGTAAAATAATAAAATTAAGGTGGTTTGAATACAATGATGAGGTTATTAGGGTTGTTGTGTTTTGTATGCGTAAGTGCAAGCGCACAAAATGACTTAAAACAACAGCAATTAATAAAAAAATCAACATTACATGCGAGTATTACACTCGGTTATGGTGGTATTCAAAACCCAGTAGCTAGCTCTAAAAATATTACGTCAGTAATATTACCTAACTTTGCATATTATGGTGACCGTTGGTATGTCGATAATTTTGCTCTTGGCTATAGTCTTATTGAAAGTGAGCGTTATTATATCGATATAGCAGGGCGCTTTAATGATGATGGTTTCTTCTTTAAATTAGACGGTATCGATAAGCTATTTGCTACAAGCATTGTCTCTGATAATCCAAAAGTTCCAACCCGTCCCTCAGCTCCAACGACTTCACTGACTCCAATAGAGCGTGATCTGTCTTACTTAGCTGGACTCTCATCAGGCTTAAAGTTATTTGCCGATTCGTGGTTAGAGTTAGCCGTGCTACAAGATATTACTGGCGTGCACAATGGTCATGAAGTACAACTTAATGGCTATCAGTCATTTTCAGTTTTAGGTGGAGTACTCGGAATTGAAGCTGGTGTAAATTATAAAAGTAGTGAATTGATTAAATATTATTATACCATTGCACCAACAGAAGCCTTATCACGGCTAACTAAGTACGAATTACAAAGCGCACTCAACTATCATTTAAAGATGGCATATGAGTATCCTATTAGTGAGCAATTGAGTTTTGATATGAAACTTAAATATACATGGTTAGATAGTGAGTTAGCGAATAACCCAATAATTAATGAAAATGGTTACTTCTCAGGATTTATGGGTGTGACTTATCATTTTTAGAAGTCAGGAATTTGGTGCGCAACTGCATATACTTATCGAATAGTTCAAAATCCACAGTAGTTACAGTTACCGTCAGTTTTTTGTAATTAGACTATACCAATCACTACATCATTTATCATAAGCTCCAGCCAAAGCGTCGTCGTAAACGGTAGTCACTAGCTTCATAATTAGCGACAGAGAGCATTTGTTCTTTGATTACTAGATTGCTTAGAGGATCAATTAGTTGCACTTTAAACTCTTTACTTGCAGCAATTTTAAATCTTTCTTCAATGAGCCCATTTTGGGTATAGCACTGAGTATATTGAGGACGGTTTGAGATCTCGATACATAATTCTTTAAATGGGGTTAAGATAAAGTTCACTTGAATATTAAATTCACAGACTGCTTGTTTGGTTTCAGTAATACATACTGTTGGTGAAACTTTAAAAAAAGGTTTGTCCTCCGAGGTTGCAAAGCAATTGAAGCACAATGCTGTGCAGCAAAGAAAAGCTAAAGATGTTATTGTTTTGTGTATGTTTTTCACATCAACTTTTAGAATCCTGAGAGTGTTACACAACGAAAGACCTATTTATAATAGCGGGTTTTAGCAATGTTTAAAACTTTTAGCTGCACGCTTAGAGTGATAATTTTTTATGGATATTCTAAGCTTTACAAATAAAGTGATTTTTATATTGTAGCTACTATTAACTTGTTATTTTTAATTTCTTTAAACAGCAATAAATCGTATTCAGTAAATTTTTAGTTATAAAGAATAAATTTAAGCTTAACAAGCTCATAGCTACTGTTTATTAACATAAAATAATACACATTATTAAGCGGAGAGTAAATCCTAGCTAGCAACTAATTTACTTCTTATATTAAAAAATTGAGTAATAAATATATTTAAATATAGCGAGATATAACGATTATTTCTCACGTTATATTCTATTCTGGGGACTGAAAAGTGTGAACTGTTGAGCTGAGTTATGGTAGAAGCCGTACTCAACAATGAGTACGGCTTTTTACTTTAGACTTTAAATTCATCTACAGATAAGCGTAGCTCTTCTGCAAGTTTAGCAACTTCAGAGCTAGATATATTAGTTTGATTTGCTCCTTCTGCTGTTTGCTCTGCAATTGCGACAATTGATTCAAGACGTTCACTGATCTCTTGGGATACTTGTTGTTGCTCTTGTGCTGCTGTTGAGATCTCTTCACTTACATCATGGGCTAGAGCAACAGCGGCGGTAATTGAATCAAGCGCCGTATTGGCTAAATCAGATTGCTCCACACAAGAGTCCGCTTGCTGTTTGCCTTTAGACATTGCCGTTACAGCGGCTTCAGCGCCAGTTTGTAACGACTCGATCATAGCCTGAATTTCTTGTGTTGAGGCTTGTGTTTTACTTGCTAATGAACGTACTTCATCAGCAACTACAGCAAAACCGCGACCTTGCTCACCAGCACGGGCAGCTTCTATAGCCGCATTAAGTGCAAGTAAGTTGGTTTGATCAGCAATACCACGAATAACGTCCAAGATACTACCGATAGAAGCGCTATCTTGATGCAGCTTATTGATAACTTTAGATGCAGACTCCACTTCACGGGCAAGCTGCTCAATTGTTGATTTATTTTGGTTTGAAATTCCTTTAACGCGATCAGCTTCTTTGTCTGCATTTTTAATTTCTTTAAGAGCTTGTTGAGCACTATTACTGACCGTTTGTGACGTGCTACTCATTTCAGTTGTTGCTGTTGCAGCTTGCTCCACTTGCGCTTGCTGATTACGAATAGCTTGGCTTGATTCACCGGTGATAGCGGAAGTTTCTTCCGATGCAGCGGCCAGCTGTGTGGAGCGAGATATAATCCCTTGGATCAAGCTACGTAAGCTTGTAATTAATGTATTGCAGCTTCGTGATAGCTCACCAAACTCATCTTTAGCGCTATCATCAAGACGCTGAGTCATATCGCCACTGGCAACGATATCTAGAATTCGGTTAACTTCTGCTAATGGTCTTATTATACGATTCACCGTAATATAAGCCACAATGATAGCTAAAAGTGTAGCGCTGATCATGCCAATCCAAGTCCAAAGGTTGGCGGCAGCAACATCGCTACTAACTTCTTTTTGTAATTCAAAAGCGACATTACTTGCTTGCTCAACGAGTTCATTGAGTTGTTTTAAAGCCGTTGTTGTGGCTTGCTCTGCTTGTGCGAGTTCAGCTTCAGTTGTGGCAATAACATCAATTAAACGCTTTTTATTCGCAGAAATACTATTATTTCCAAGAATGTTATCGCGAATAGAAACAAAATAATTATTGAGGTCATTGTATAAACCAGGATCTGCAGCTTCTACCGCAGGTTTAAGTAAATTTAAACTACGTTCAATTTCTTCTAGATAATAAAGTTGCTCATTTTTAACGATATCTAATGTATTTTGAGTTTTCACTGTCAGCATATCAGTGCTGTTTGTTACTAGTGATAAAAAATTATTCTCTAATTTATTAGCAGCTTGGTACGCTCTGCTATCATTGTTTTCTAAGCCATCTATATCAATGATATCTAATACCACAGAATTGGCATCTTCAGCTGCCAGTTCAATGGCTTCTAATTGAGCACGTAGTGACTTGTTGAGTTCTAATTGATTACTTTTATCTTTTAATAAGTTTTCTACTGACTTGATGAAACCTTTGTAAGTACGTTCTACGTTTTGACTACTTTGATTAAGTTGAGGGTTATCACGAACAACGTCTTGTAATTGTGAATAAGATTTATCAAAGCGTTGCTTTTGCTCTAAGACTGACTGTTGGATTGGTGCAAGTTCTGCCGCCGAGGTTGTGTAAAAACTTGCTTGTGCAGCTTTGCTCATTAAAATAAATTCAACTTGTAAGTCTGAGCTTTGCTCTAAGGCTGGCAGTGATAATTGATTCACTTGCTGCGCTGAATTATTAATATTTGCGATTCTGAACAGTGAATTACCTCCAATTAAAAGAAGTAATAAGGTGATACAAATAAATCCACCCCAAATACGCTGACTGACAGTTAAGTTCATATAAAATTCCATAAAGAGTAGCAATTAGACTTTATCGGCTTTGTTGCAGATAAGTTAAGTAATTAAATTTAATTACTTTTAACATTCATTACAATAAATCTAACAGAAGATGAATTTTTTTTCAGTTTATTTAGATAGAATTAGCTGAATTAATGCTGAATCGCTGTTTATTTTTTAATTCTAGTAAGGTCATAGCGCCTCCCCATACACAGCCAGTATCTAAAGCGTGAATATTTGCATGATTAGTAATGCCCTCAAGAGCCGCCCAATGACCAAAGACAATGTGCTTTTTAAATGTGTTAAATCGAGGGTGTTTAAACCAAGGGATCATTGCATTTGAGTCAGCAATACCACCTTTAAAGGTTAACTCTAATTGTTCATCAAGGGTTAAAAAACGCATTCGTGTAAAGTAATTCACAATATAGCGAAATTGCTCAAACTCAGTAAGCTGGTCATTCCAAACAGCTGGGTGCTGCTCATACATATGTTTGAAATAGTCACTCGCATCAGCACCTTGATAACAGTTTTGTGCAAATTGTGCGTACTGTAGGGCTTGCTTAATAGACCAGGCCGGATTGAGACCTGCGTGACTTATAAACACTTGCTCTTGCTTAAGCCATAGCGCGAGCGGTTGTTGCTGTAACATGGCAATATAAGCGGGCAGCTTTTCTGAGCTCAATAGGGCGGCGAGTTTATCTTTGGGGTTAGCTGGTTTGTTCAGCAAGTAGTTGGCAATAAGGTGTAAATCATGATTGCCTAAGGTTACAGTGATACTATCTTGGTGTGTGTATAAGTAATCTAAGCAGGCTAGGGAGTCGGGGCCGCGGGCAACAATGTCGCCCACTAAATAAAGGTGATCTTTACTTGGGTTGAAATCAACGTGCAGCAACAAAGCTTGAAATTCTTGATAACAGCCTTGTAGATCACCAATTGCATAGTTAGCCATTTAATGCAAAATATTAGGTTGTGCTAAACGAAAAACGTTAATGGGTGCATCAAACTCAGTGCCGAACTCATTCTTCAAGGTATAGTAACCTTGCATCGTGCCGACTGGCGTGTCGAGCACTGCACCACTGGTATATTTATAGCTTTCACCAGGGCCTATCGTTGGCTTTTCACCGACCACACCTTCACCCTGTACTTCAACTTCTTTACCATTTGCATCAGTGATCAACCAATAACGGCTAATTAATTTAGCACTGCATAAGCTGTGATTTTTAATGGTAATTGAATAGGCAAAGACATATTTATCGAGCTCAGGTTGTGATTGACCTTCAACATAAAATGTTTCTACCGAGACTTTAATGGGCGAGCCCAATTTACTGCTTGTTGTCATAAATCCAATTTGCTATATCAATGAATTGTTGTAACGAAAGGCTTTCTGCGCGTAAGGTAATATCAATACCGATACTTGTTAATTCATCCGCAGTGACCAAGTTGGCTAAACTATTACGTAGTGTTTTACGGCGTTGGTTAAAGGCCTCTAAGCACACAGTGTTCAGGATTTTAGTACTTTTTGCTGTACGTTGCTCTGGTTTTTTCGGTATTAAGCGAATAACGGCAGAGTCGACTTTAGGGGCAGGCTTGAAGCATTCAGGCGGCACTTCAATAACTGGTATTGCATTACAGTAATATTGAGTCATAACACTCAAACGACCGAATGTTTTGCTACCTGGGCCTGCTACCATGCGTTTTACTACTTCTTTTTGCAGCATAAAGTGCATATGTTCAATACTGTCAGCAAACTCAAACAAGTGGAAAAGTAGAGGTGTTGAAATGTTGTAAGGCAAGTTACCAAAGACTTTTAATTTACGTTCATCTTTCATCAAGCTTGAAAAATCAAACTGCATGGCATCGCCTTGATGCACGCTCAGTTTTGGTCCTAAAAAAGGATGTTCTGTTAAGCGTTGGGCTAAATCTTTATCGAGTTCAACAACCGTTAAATGGCCGCTTAATTCACTTACAGGCTCAGTGATAGCGCCAAGACCTGGGCCGATTTCAACTAAATTATCCTGCGGTTTAGGATCAATTGCGCTGACAATTTTATCGATGATCATTTCATCGCATAAAAAGTTTTGCCCAAAACGTTTACGGGCGCGGTGTCCTAAATGTACTTTATCTGTCATTGATTTTGTGCTTTTTCATGGGCGAGCTTAATTGCTTCGCGGATCGCTAATTCAAAACTACCAACGTCAGCATCACCGCTGCCGGCTAAATCGAGCGCCGTACCGTGATCAACTGAAGTGCGTATAAACGGCAAACCTAGCGTTACATTAACTGATTTACCAAAACCTTTGTATTTTAGCACAGGTAGGCCTTGATCGTGATACATTGCGAGCACCGCATCAGCTTGTGACAGGTATTTATCTTGAAACAAAGTATCTGCAGGCAGTGGACCGATAAGATTCATTCCTTCACTATTGAGTTGTTCAAGCGTTGGTGTAATTGTATCGATTTCTTCACGACCTAAATGGCCATCTTCTCCCGCATGTGGATTAAGCCCACAAACTAAAATCCGTGGCTTCTCAATACCAAATTTTGTTTGTAAATCATGATGTAAGATACGGGTTACTTTAGTAAGGCGCTCACTTGTAATAGCACGAGATACATAAGCCAGTGGTATGTGAGTCGTTACTAATGCAACGCGAAGACCTTCCGTAGCTAACAGCATGACTACATCAGGCGTGTTAGATTGCTGAGCAAAATACTCAGTGTGGCCACTAAAAGAAATCCCTGCTTTATTAATAATGCCTTTATGAACCGGGCCAGTGACGACCGCTGCAAAAGTACCATTCATATTCATTTCACAGGCGATGCGCAAAGTATCGAGTACATACTGACCGTTGGCATCATTTAATACACCCATTTCAACCTCAGCACCTAAATCTACTTGGTGTAGATAGATGCTGCCTGCGGGAGCCGGTGTTGCAGGGGCACTTTCATCAAATGGGATCACCTTAATTGTTAACCCCAGTTGTTTGGCTCGCTGTAGTAATAACTGTTTATCAGCAATCACAACCAGTTGTGCTGGCCAGTCATGCTGAGCAAGTTGTAACAATAGATCCGGGCCTATCCCGGCAGGTTCGCCGGGAGTAATAGCAATACGTAGTGTCATTGGTTATTCATCAATTGGGAAAATTTCAACATGGGCTTGTTCGCGCATTTCTTGCTGCCAGTTAAAGCTTTCTTCTTTAAATTTACGATTAAATAGCATACCGTGAGCGCGATTTCGTTTTGCAATCTCTGTTTTATCAGCCACGCGTTTATCTAATAATTGCACAATATGCCAGCCAAATGTGGTTCTAAATGGGTCACTTATTTCATTTTTATCAAGTGATAACAGAGTGTCTCTAAACTGTGGCACATAGGTTGTAGGGTCTGTCCAATCGTACTCACCCCCTTTTAGTGCTGAGCCAGGATCTTCTGAATACTCTTTAGCAAGTTCAGCAAAATCCGCAGTTCCGGCACGTAAATCTTTAGCAAAGCCATTGAGCATATTACGGGCTTTTTCTTCGCTTAAAATAATAGATGGTTTGATTAAGATATGGCGAGATTTAACTTCCGTTGTTTCAACAACTTGGCGGCCACGAATATCTTGAACTTTAATGATATGAAAACCAGCGCCCGAACGAAGTGGGCCGATGATGGCATCTTTTTTGGTGCCTTTAACGGCTTCGGCAAAGAGTGATGGCATTTCATTAATGCTCATCCAGCCTAATTGTCCACCTTCAAGTGCTTTCGAGCCACTTGATGATGAAATCGCGATGCGTTTAAATTCTTTGCCTTCTTGTAAAAATTCGATCACTTTATCAGCACGAGTTTTTGCACTTGCAATTTCGTCCGCCGTGGCGTTGTTAGGAATGTCGATTAAAATATGGCCAATATCGTATTCTTCAGTATTTTGACCTTGGCTTTCCATAATTTTTAATAAGTTATCAACTTCTTGTGGGCTGATATAAATACGACGGTCAACGTTTGCACGCATGACTTGCTGGGTGGTAATTTCTTTACGAATTTCTTCACGGTAAGCTTGGAAGCTTTCACCGGATGCTTCAATTGTACGGCGTAAATCTGCGATTGAACCGCCTTGCTCTTTGGCCATGCCAATCAAGGTTTGATCAAGTTGGCTATCAGAAATCTCTAAGCCCATACGTTCGGCTAATTGCATCATCAGTGTTTGGTTTACTAAACGTTCCATTGCTTGGATACGTAAAGTGCCATCAGAAGGCAATTCTTGGCCTTGCTCTTTGGCTTGGGCTTTAACTCGGTTAACAATAGTGTCAACTTCACTTTGTAAAATGACCCCTTGGTTGACAATACCCACTACTTTGTCGATTTCAACAGGGGCTGCGAAAGCGCTTTGGCATAGACCAAGCGTTAATACTGCGGATGCTAATAATTTTTTTAAATTCATACTTTTTCTAATACTCTTGCTAATAGTACGGTAATACTAGTTATTAAGAAAATACGGTCTACGATAGCCAAAAATACCTTGTTGTAATAATTTTTGTGCATCATAACGGCTTTTACTACCTAACCCTTTTAAGACAATATTAAAGCCAATACTTGAATCAAAAGTGGCTTGTTCTTGGCCTATCGCTTGATTTAAATCAGTTTCAATTTGACGACGGGCAGTAACTTGAAAGGCCCAACAGCAAGATTCATATTGCAATCCACTGAATACCTCGACGCTACGGCCGCTTTCTAAATCGCGGTGATAGCTACTTACAAATTGCCATTGTTCACTAAGCGGGAAGCTAGTAAAGAAGCCAACTTGCTCGATTGTATTGCCTGAGACATCATTTGCATAGCGATGGTTCAATTGGACGAGTTGATTATCGTCACCTTTATAATCTAGGGTTACATTTGACTGAATGATTTGTTTTCCATCTGTGTCATATTGAATCCCACCGGATAAATACCAACGACGGTGCCAATGTAACATGGTTTGCGCGGCAAACAAGGCATTATAGTTAGTATCTGAATCCAGATTTTGTGCAGTTGGTTTAGCTGAATCGCTTAAATAGAAGATTTGCCCAGCACTAAAGTTAAACAGCTCCTCACTATTATCATTAAATAATCGTGTAGTAGCACCGAGTGTAAATTGATTTGCAGCGGCGATGCGGTCAACGCTTGAGAAGCGGCTATCGCGGAATAAACCAAAAAAGTCATCTTGTAACTTTGTTGTATCATATAAGCCAATATCAGATTGATCTTTGTCTGGTGTGTAAAGGTACTGAACTTGCGGCTCTAAAGTTTGAATACCATTGTCGATCATACTGGTATCGCGTTCAAAGTTTAGCTGGCTATATAAACGCACTTTTGGCAAGGTCCGTGATACTGTTTCAGCATAATCGGTGTTAGCTAAGTCGCCCTCTTGTTTATAATTAGTGTGTAGTACACTAAATTCCGACAGAAACGACCACGCATGTTCTTGATAACCATAACTAGCTTTAGGCTCAATATGTACCCGAGTGGCTTTTTCTATAATTGCCGTATCGTTGGTAAAATGGCTTAATTCGCCATTGAGTGTTAACTCAATATCGTTAAAGAGAAACGGTGTCGTTTGCGAAAAACTAATTTGCGGTAATGCAGCATAAGACTCAATATGATCACCTAATACTTCAAAGTTTTGTACTTTGATATCCGTGCGCCAAGTTTCGCCTAAGTAAGAGAGTGAACCAGTACGATAAAGCTGCGTATCAGTTCGAGTCGCGTAATTTGAATCTAAATCAGTGAGGTAGTTGTCATCACTGACATTAGTTATATCTATCGCTGCTCGCCAGTTTTCATCAAAATAGCTTTGTTGTTGCCAATGAAACAGAAATCGCTCATCAAGCTCAGGCTCAGAGTCATCTTTATCTAGATACTCAAGCGCAACTAAACCTTCGTTACTATCACTTAAATATCTAAACTCGCCTTGTAATTGTAAGCCTTTTTTAGACATATAGCGTGGCGTTATAGTGGCATCGTAATTAGGTGCAATATTCCAATAATATGGTGTGATGCTTTCAATGCCATAACGATCTGAACTGGAAATGTTAGGGGTCAGTAAGCCTGATTTTCTGCGATCATCAATCGGAAAAGTAAAATACGGTAAGTACAGCACTGGTGTGTCCATAATACGCAGTACCATATCATGGGTTTCACCCCAGCCCTCTTCACGAGAGAGTAAGATTTCTTCAGCTTGAATTGCCCACAATGGCGTTTCATTTGGGCAGGTAGTAAAGCTTGCGTTCAGTAGTGCTAAGCCAGACTGGTTCACTGTGAGCTTTTCTGCACCGCCGTGGCCTTGTTGATCGGTTAGTTTATAATCGGCACCGAGCAAACTGATTTCAGAGTTATTTAAATCAGCATTGAGACCAGCACTATTTACTTCACTGATTGCATCACGATAAGTAATAGGGCCCGTTGCATTAAGTAACCCACGCTGTTTGTCAATTAGCGCACTTTGTGCGGACAAACTCATAGTAAGGGTGTTAATATCAACATTACCGGTAAATTCTGCGCTTTGGGTACCAAGTAATTCAATATCATTTGATTGGATATCGACCATGCCTAAATCAAGGCCAGCAAGCGGTTGCCAAGCTCTGGTTTGCATTGAATTGCCACAAAAGTTGTGTGCAAGTTCAGTTTCGGCAAGCGATGGTGCGCTGATCACACTTAGCATCATTATGCCCCAGGTTTTGCTCATTTATTAACCTTAATACGCTGTCGTTGAATATAAGAGTGACATAATAAAGGAAAACAATGGCAAATACAGTAATTGACTTAGTGAAAAATAGATATCATTACGAAATGAACCGTTATAAAAGTTTACAGCAGTTTTTAAGTCCGCATTTTGAAGATGAAGTATATCAACTTGCTGCGATCACTGGAGATGCGAGTTTTCGTCGCTACTTCCGCTTAAACAGTGGTCAAGAGAGCTATATAGTCATGGACTCAGATCCAACTAAGCTGGATAACACACCTTATATAGAACTGAATAAGGTTTTTTCTGATCATGGATTTAAATTACCGAAAATATTACACGCTGATGAAAAACAAGGTTTCTTTTTATTAAGTGATTTAGGTAATGTGCACCTTGCTGATATGCTCGATGATAAAGAGCGCATCAATCATTATAAGCATTTAATAAAGCTCAGTGCGCAATGGGCAAAAATGCCTGCAGTTGAACATATGAAAGATTTCGATCGTGCGTTCTTAGAATTAGAGCTAGGTATTTTTTTACAGTGGCTGGTCGAAGCGTTTTTACAATTAAAAATCACTCCTGCTGAGCGCTTACTTTGGCAAACTAGCTGCGAGTTACTGATTGCTAACGTACTTGCTCAGCCAAGTGTGACAGTGCATCGTGATTTCCATAGTCGCAATATTATGCGCAGTGAACAACAATGGGCAATTATTGACTACCAAGATGCTGTGCAAGGTCCGGTTTGTTATGATTTAGTTTCGCTATTGCGGGACTGCTATTTTAAACTTCCTCACGATGAACTTGAGTATTTACTTGAGCATGCATTTAGCGAGTTTGAACAACAGGGATTGATCAGCAATATTAGTTTTACAACCTTTAAACAATGGTTTGATCTAACGGGCATTCAGCGTCATTTAAAAGCCGCTGGTATTTTTTGTCGGCTGAATTTACGTGATGGTAAACCAGGGTATATGGACAATGTATTGCCAACCTTGCACTATATTAGTGATGTTGCTCAAGATCATCCGTCATTAATGGAGTTAGGTCTTTGGATTAAAAATACCATTATACCGGCTACAATAGTGGCACTTGATAAAGCACCTGATAAATAATGAAAGCGATGATACT
This sequence comes from Pseudoalteromonas sp. S1727, assembly GCF_005886375.1. Lineage (NCBI taxonomy): Bacteria > Pseudomonadati > Pseudomonadota > Gammaproteobacteria > Alteromonadales > Pseudoalteromonadaceae > Pseudoalteromonas > Pseudoalteromonas sp. S1727. The sequence goes on along the minus strand of NZ_PNDT01000071.1, from coordinate 26,419 downwards.
AGCCGCGGGTCGCGGTCAACGTATGATGCCATTAACTGCAAATTTACCTAAACCAATGTTAAAGGTACAAGGTAAGCCATTAATAGAACATCATATTGAACGACTCAAAAGTGCCGGGATTACTGACTTTGTAATCAACCTTGCATGGCAAGGTGATAAAATTCGTGATTACTTTGCTGATGGCAGCCAACTCGGTGTGCAGATTGAGTATAGCCAAGAGCCTGAACAGGGGCTTGAAACCGCAGGCGGTATTATTCAAGCTCTGCCTTTACTGGGAGAGCAATTTATTGTTATTAACGGTGATATATTTACCGATTATGACGTAAGTTCATTGCTGCATATTCATCTAGATGATGGGGAAGGGCACATAGTATTAGTTGAAAACCCGCCGCATAACCCACATGGTGACTTTACTTTGCGCCATTTAGATGACGCCAGTCCGAAGTACACTTTCTCTGGTATTAGCCGTTTCCATCAACAATTTTTTGCTGGGATCACTGCAGGGTCTCATCGCTTAGGGCCGTTATTAAAAGAAAAATTGGCTGAGCAGCTTGTCTCTACTGAGCTGTATATTGGTCGTTGGGATGATATTGGTACGCCGGAGCGATTGGCGCAATTGAATGAGTCACTGATAGCGCAGCAGAATAATTTTCACAATCTAGGAGCGCCACATGTGGGGTAAAATTTTAGGTGCCTGTTTTGGCTTTATGTTTGGGCGCATTATAGGCTTATTTATAGGTTTATATTTAGGCCATATGTTTGATAAAAGCTTAAAGCAAAATTTTGATAAAGCAGGTGGCTTTGCAAGTTTATTTAAAGGTGATGACGACATTCATCAACGCCAAGCGCTATTTTTCACCAGTTGCTTTGGCGTCATGGGGCACATTGCTAAGTCAAATGGCCGGGTAAGCGAAACTCATATTCGTGCTGCTAGCTTATTTATGGATGAAATGGGCTTGACGGGAGATGATCGAAAAGAAGCGCAGGATGCTTTTAAAGCGGGAAAAGACAGCGACTTTTCGCTTAAAGAAACCGTGTTTGATTTTAAAGAACGTTTTGCACGCCGTCATGATCTACTGCAGTTGTTTTTAGAAATTCAAATTCAAATGGCGTTTTCTGATGGGGTGCTTGCAGCGCAAGAAAAAGAGCTATTGCAAGAGGTCAGTAAATTATTGGGGATCTCTAAAACTCACTTTGCATTTGTGCTTAAGCGCTACCAAGCTGAGTTTTCTTTTCGCCAGCAACAACAGCGTTACCAACAACAGCAACAGCGCCAAAATGGGCAAAGTAGCAGTTATCGAGAAGGCTCAGGTCATCACGTGCCACCTAATACTGGTATGAGTCGTACTCAAGCGTTAGCTTTGTTGGGTTTAAATAATGAAGCGAGTGCGCGAGACATAAAAGTCGCGTACCGTAAACTCATGGCGCAACATCACCCTGATAAATTGGTTTCTCAAGGGTTGCCTAAGCACATGATGGAATTGGCGGTAAAGAAGAGCCAAGACATTCAAGCTGCGTATGAGTTCTTAAAAAAGGCGGCGTAAAAAGCCGTCTACTTCTTTGGTGAGGCGCTCATGTTGCTGTGGCTCTGAGCGCAAGCCAAATAGTTCACGTTGACGGTAGTCATACTTGCTATGGCGTTTTACCCAACGTTTTCTATCCGCCACACTTAATAGTAAATCAGGGTTATCAACACTGTAGTAAATATCTAACAATGGTGGACTAATCGTTGAGATTGTTGCGTTGAGTTGCTGATTTCGTTGACTATTTGGTAAGTAACTGCTGAGACTGATAAACGCATCAATATTAGTGCTTGGGTATTGGGCATAATGCTCGAGTAACACTGCTGCACTCGCACCTTGGGCAATGACCACTATTTTGCCATCTTCATTCAATGCACTTTGATATAGCGCATTAAAACGTGCGATTAAGTTGAGTTTATAATTATCGATTATTGCATTACTTATTTGCGCAATCGCCTCAACATGCACTGGTTTAGCCGGTGGAGTCGTAGGCGAATCATCATTGTTATCGCTTTCAGTTTGGTTGCTATTAGCTGGCTTGCTTTGAGGATTTTCAGCTTCAGTTGGTACGGCTTGCCAGTCAATATCAGGTACTGTCATTGCTAATGTGGCATAACCTAAATCATTTAGTTGGGTGCGTAAAAAATTAATTCCATCGTTATCGGTCGGTAAGTGCTGCCAGTCAGGAATGATCAATACCACACCACGCTGCTGAGCACTCATGTGCTGACGATATAAGCTCAAAAACTCAGTGTCACCAGCAAGCAGCGGCTTTAACTCGTCTTGTGGCATTAAGCGTGATAAATCGCTACTGACAACGGTTGACCAAGGAGTGGGTGTAATAAAGTCGGCAGCTAGTACAGGTGTCAATAGCGTAATACCTATAGCTAAGCCTATTAATTGCGGTATTTTAAATTGTTTACCAGTAATCATATCAGCCACCACGATGAGTCAATAAGTCGTTATCGGCTTGAATGATAAAAAGTTTAGCCTTGATTTTAGGACTTAAAAATCAGGCTCTGCCGTAAATGTCATGATTTGTCCTGTTAACGGGTGCGCTAGTTGCAACATTTGTGCATGTAATTGAAGTCGTTTTGCACCAGCTAATGCATCGGCATGAGCATAGAGGCGATCGGCTAAAATTGGGTGTCCTAGTGATAACATATGTACGCGTAACTGATGAGAGCGGCCAGTGATTGGGGTAAGCTCTACCCGTGTCGCATGTGCTTCATATTCAATCACATTGTAGTGAGTTAATGATGGCTTACCATTATCATGATCAACCATTTGTTTTGGTCGATTAGGCCAATCGCAGATCAGCGGTAAATCAACCGATCCTGACTGTGGTTCTAGTTTTCCATAAACCCGCGCTATGTAGCGTTTAGCTGTTTGGCGTTCTTGAAATTGCATACTTAAATTACGATGCGCAGCTTTATTCATCGCTAAACAAATAATACCAGAGGTTGCCATATCTAAGCGGTGCACAATTCTAGCGGTAGGAAATACGCGATTAACGCGAGCAATTAAGCAGTCAGCGTGTTTAGGATCTTTGCCTGGTACGGTGAGTAGTTCACTGGGCTTATTAACAATCAGTAAGTCATCATCTTGAAAGATAATGCTCAAATACGGATCTAGTGGGGGGTTGTAGTTAATTAACACGGCGGGCCTCAGTGGTTTATCAGCGCGCTATTTTAGAGAAGTCAGCGCTTATATACAATGAGTTGTTTTTCAGACAAAAGAAAAGCGCGAACTATCGCTAGTCGCGCTTGCGGAATCTTCTAATTTTCTGCATCCTGCAATTGAACTTAATCAACTCCTAATCTTTACAAATCCATGTGATCACGCTGTTACTTGTTCGTTCTGCGTGATGAAGGCGCTCCGAGCCTATCTCCTGTGTGCTTCCTTGTCATCCCTATTGGTAATGTCTATTACCGATCCCTTACGCACCGTCCTGATGCTATCCATTTATTAACAGTTCCATTGCGTTGCCCTCAAGGCCTGTCCATTCGTCCGCTTTTTTAACTTCCTGTCTAACAACTCTCTTGCGAGCCCTGTTGTTTATCCTTTTCGCATCATCTTGACGCTGTCCGTTTATTTACTATCCATAGTGTTACTCTTCCTGAGCCTGTCCATGAGTCCATTTTTTCCTAACGTAACCTAAAATACGAGGTTTATGAGTAAGCAATCCTTGTCCGTTTACTCATTTAAGCGTCACTGCTTAACCGATGAAGTAAGTATAGAGAGAATCTGCAAACAAAATAGGCTAAAAACAACAACGAAAATTAGGTCATTATTTTGTAATGATGTTAAAGTTGTTATTTTTTAAATAGTTACCTTGTATGCTTCAGTTTTTTATCGTGTTTTATACTCAATAGCTGTCATAACCGTGAGATATATCGCACAAGTGATTTCCATTATGGGTGTAGTCACCTTTGATTACGATTTAATGGGTGCACAGATTCAAGGGACAAGTTATGATAATTGTTATTATTTATATGGAAGCGACTTATGAAAAAAACATTAGCAGTTTTAGTTGGCTTAGTGGTAGCCGCCCCCGCGTTTGCAAACGAAGTAGTCAATATTTACTCTTTTCGCCAACCGTTTTTAATTCAGCCAATTTTAGATGATTTCACAGCGCAAACAGGGATTAAAACTAATGTTGTGTTTGCTAAAAAAGGGCTAATTGAGCGAGTTAAACGTGAAGGGAAACACAGCCAAGCGGATTTAGTGCTGACTTCAAACTTTAGTGATTTAGTTCAGCTTGATGAGCTTAATTTAACTCAAACAATTAGCAGCGAAACGGTTAATAATAATGTGCCTGCTAAGTTTCGTGATAGTGAAGGGCAGTGGGTTGCCTTAACTAAACGGGTGCGTAATGTTTATTCATCAAAAGAGCGCGTGGGAGCATTACCACATTTAAGCTATGAAGAGCTGGCTTTACCTAAATACAAAGGTAAAATTTGTACTCGCTCAGGTAAGCACCCTTATAATTTAGGGCTTGTAGCATCAATGATTGCTCATCATGGCGAAGCTAAAACAAAAACTTGGCTTGAAGGGGTGAAAGCAAATTTAGTTCGTAAACCGCAGGGCAATGACCGTGGGCAAGTGAAAGCAGTTAAAGAGGGGTTGTGTGACTTAGCATTGGGCAATAGTTATTACCTTGGGAAGATGATTGAAGATCCTGAGCAAAAAGCATGGGCCGATGCTGTATATATCAACTTCCCTAATCAAGATAACAGAGGTTCGCACATTAATGTTTCAGGCGTGGTTATGACCAAGTACGCGAAAAACCCAGAAAATGCCTTGAAACTTATTGAGTATATGACCGACAATAAGGCACAAAACATGTACGCCTCGGTCAATATGGAATATCCGGTTAAGCCTGGCGTTGAATTATCAAGCTTAGTAGCATCGTGGGGCAGCTTCAAGGAAGACAGTTTAGCGCTTGATGAAATTAGCAAATATCGTCCTTTAGCACTTAAGCTAATTGATGAGGTGAAGTTCGATCTTTAATGCGCTTTAAATTTTCGCTGTCACGATGGCAGTTTTTTGCGTGGGTTATTGGCTTACTGTTAATAACCCCGTTATGCTTTTTGTTGTTTGAATCTCTGCAAGGTGATTCCGAGGTATTTAGTCACCTCTGGGATACAGTATTGTGGGATTATACTCGCAATACACTATTACTGATTTTAGGGGTTGGCGTTGTCAGCTGCCTCATTGCTTTACCATTGGGGTGGCTCACTGCTTATTGTGATTTCCCTGGCCGCAGGCAGTTTGAGTGGGCGTTAATGTTGCCGTTAGCAATGCCCACGTATATTATCGCCTACGTTTACACAGACTTGTTTGATTATGCTGGCCCGGTGCAAATAGCACTGAGAAACTGGTTTGGTTGGCAAGCCCCCTCCGATTATTGGTTTTTTGATATCCGCACTTTACCTGGTGCAATTATGATGATTGCGTTAGTGTTGTATCCGTACCTTTATTTGATTTTTAAAACTGCGTTACGCGAGCAATCATTTAAGTTAGTACAGGCTAGCCAGTTAATGGGACATTCACCTAGACATAGCTTTTATAAGGTTAGTTTACCGCTGTCGCGTGGTGCTATTGTGGCAGGGCTTGCGCTTATTAGTATGGAAGCAATGGCTGATTTTGCAACGGTAAATTACTTTGCTGTAAGCACGTTAACAACGGCGGTATACGATACGTGGTTAGGGTATTACTCCTTAACGGCAGCTGCAAAAATATCAGCAATTATGCTGCTTATTTTATTTCTTGCGCTGACAATGGAGCGTTACAGTCGCCGTAATCAAGCGGTATTCGAACGTCAATCAGGGGTTAATAGTGATACGTTATATACCTTAACGGGCAAAAGCGCATGGTTAGCAACCGCATTTTGTTTTGTGGTGCTGTTTTTTGCCTTTGTACTACCTGTTGCAGTATTGGTGGGTTATGCAATTTCATATGCTGAGCAAGCGTGGAATAGTGCCTTTTTCTTTTATGCATGGCAAAGCTTTAAAGTCGCAATTATTGTGAGTGTAGTAACAATTGCGCTGAGCTTACTTGTGGTGTTTTATCAGCGTATTGCTAAGCAAGCGTATCCGCTTATTCCTGGGCGCTTAGCCAGTATTGGCTACGCATTGCCCGGTACGGTATTAGCAATAGCTGTATTGCTACCTTTAACCTTACTCGATGATAAATTAAACACGTGGTTAGAACCCGCGGGTTTTTCACCCGGCTTATTATTGAGCGGTACTTTATTTGCTATCATTTTTGCTTATGTGGTGCGTTTTTATGCGATTGCTCACGGCGCTGTTGAGGCAAGCTTTATGCGTATTAGCCCCTCCCTAGATATGGCAAGCCAATCAATGGGAAAAAGCCAAGCTCAAACATTACGTAAGGTACATATCCCGTTGTTACGGCGGGGTATCTTAACGGCTGCGCTGTTGGTGTTCATAGAATGTATGAAAGAGTTACCAGCCGCTTTATTACTCAGGCCGTTTAATTTTGAAACACTCGCTACCCATGTTTTTCAATATGTTAGTGATGAACAATTAGAATTAGCCTCCATTTCAGCGTTAGCAATTGTATTGGTTGGGTTAGTACCTTTGTATTTTGTTAATCGCTCGATGGAGCAACGTAGCTAAATGAGAAGTTAAATGAGCAGTTTAGTGTTAGAAAATTTATCGTATCAGTATAACGGCACGCCAGTAATAACAGGGTTGGATTTGGTCGTCGCTCAAGATGAGATTGTCTGTTTGCTTGGCGCCAGTGGCTGCGGTAAAACCACCACCTTAAAAGCGATTGCAGGGTTGCTAGCAACCAAGCAAGGAAAGGTATTTATTGGTGGTAAGCTTGTTAGCGATGAACGCACATTTTTAGCGCCTGAATACCGTAATATTGGCATGATGTTTCAAGATTATGCGTTGTTCCCGCACTTAACAGTAGCTGATAATATTGCTTTTGGCTTAACAAAAATGAGCAAAATACAAAAACAGCAACGGGTTAATGAAATGCTTGAGCTTGTGCACTTAGTTGGCTGTGAAAAACGTTTTCCCCATCAACTCTCGGGTGGCCAACAGCAGCGGGTAGCTATTGCCAGAGCGCTGGCTTATAAGCCCAGTTTATTGTTATTAGACGAGCCGTTTTCAAATATTGATACTCAAGTGCGTTTTGAACTTATTGCAGATATTCGGCGCATTATTAAAAATCAGCAAGTATCCGCTGTATTTGTCACTCATTCAAAAGAAGAGGCCTTTGCCTTCGCCGATACACTCGCGATTATGGACTGCGGTAAAATTGCGCAACAAGGCACGCCTGAGCAGCTTTTTAACACGCCAAACTCAAAGGTGGTTGCAGAATTTCTTGGTCAGGGCATATACTTAGACGCTGAAGCATTAACAGCAACTGAATACAGTACTGCTTTTGGGCGAGTTGAGTCACTGCTTGCACACAGTCATGCAAGGCGCGTTGGGCAACTCTATGTTCGCCCGCATCATTTAGAACTAACGCCTTTGCAATCAAAACACAGTAGTGTAAACACGGTGACTGTATTAAACCGTCGTTTCGTTGGCTCGCACTTTGTCTATAAAGTCATGATTGAAGGGCAAGAAATTGATGTTGCTGCTCAGTCGGGTCAATCATTTTTAGTAAATGAAGATGTCACTATAAGAATAACACCGCACACGGTTAATTTTTTCGCTGAATAACTACATTCGCGTTACGCCGTGTAGGACTTTTTGAGTTAAGGAAATATCATGGCGCAAGCGCAGTCAGGGATTTGTGCTGAAGCAAACTTGCACGGTTTACATTTATTTTTTAATGTACTTGATGGTCACGATGAGTCATTACGCAAAAAATTAAAATATGTTAGCGCGATTCAAGATGAGTTTGCGGATCAGTTTTCTGAATCTATGCTCTCTAGCGTGGTTGCGGTAGGGGCGCAGTATTGGCCACATATATTGCCAGAATTCCTGCCGAGTCAACTACAGAGTTTTCCTAACATCACCCATAACGATCATGTTATGGGTGCACAGCCATTTGATTTATTTGTACAAATTCGTTCTGACAGAGAAGATGTGAATCACCTGTTTGCGTTACAAGTGCTTAAGTTATTCGCCCCTGATGTTGAGCTTGTTGAGCAAGTAAGAAATTTTCGGTTTCTTGATGGGCGTGATTTTAACGGTTTTATCCTCGGTGGTGATACTCCGCATGGCCGTCAAAAGCGCCTTACTGCACTCATTTATAAACCCGAACACTTTGAAGATCAAGGGAGTTATGTGCATGTGCAACGTTATAAACATGACTTGAGTGTATGGCAAAATCTGCCGCTGAGTGAACAAGAACAAATTATGGGCCGTACGCGCTTAGACAATAAGTTAATAGAGCCGGCACAGGACAACAGTCATGCTACCCGCACTGAACTTAAGAATGAGCAAGGGCAGCCACTGCAGCTAAATCAAAACATGCCGTATGGTGATGTTTATGAGCAAGGGATATTAGCGATCAGCTATGCGGCGCAGGGTAATGCGTTTGAGCAAATGCTATTGAGTAGATTAGGGCAGGGCGATTGCTATGACCACTGGCTCGATTTTACGCAAGCTGATATGGGTTCAGCATTTTTCGCCCCATCAATTAATTTCTTAAAGCAGCTTTAAACTGTATCAAATAGAGTGCGTACGCGCTCTAACGTTACATCAATTTCGGAGATTTTTGCGGGGGCGATAAAAATAGTATCATCACCGGCAATTGTTCCCAGCACACCATCTGCTTTACCTAATGAATCTAATAAACGGGCGATCAGTTGTGCCGCACCTGGGCTGGTGCGAATGATGATCATCATTTCGTTATGCATAATATCAATTACCAACTGACGTAACGGGCTTTTTGCGGTAGGCACCCCCATTTCAGCGGGTAAGCAGTAAACCATTTCTTGTTTGGCATTGCGGGTACGAACGGCGCCAAACTTGCTCAACATGCGTGAAACTTTACTTTGGCTGATATTATCAAAGCCTTGTTCTTTTAAAGCATCGACGATCTCGCCTTGAGAACCAAAATTCTCTTCTTTTAAAAGTGATTTAAAGGCTTTAACTAACGCTTCTTGTTTATCTTGTGGTTGCATGTGGTTGTTCTGCTCTGTTATTTGATGACCTAAATTCTACACAAAAATGAATATTTATGCAGTAGTTGTTTAGCTTTGCGTACTCTTTCGCCGTTGTAAATAAAAAAATTTACAACTATGGTCGAAATTATATGCAAAATAAGCAGGATAAATTTGTCTTTAGGCGTTAATTTCATTATCTTTAGAGCCACAAATATTTCCTACCTCAAATTACGGAGAATTCCAATGAAAGTTGCTGTATTAGGTGCTGCTGGCGGTATCGGCCAAGCGTTGTCTTTATTATTAAAAACAGGCTTACCAGCTGGTTCTGAATTATCACTTTATGATGTTGCTCCAGTTGTTCCTGGTGTTGCTGTTGATCTTTCTCACATCCCAACTGACGTTAAAGTAGCTGGTTTTGGTGCTGACGCACTTGATCAAGCATTAACTGGTTGTGATATCGTTCTTATCCCAGCTGGCATGCCACGTAAGCCTGGTATGGACCGTGCTGATTTATTCAACGTAAATGCTGGTATTATTAAAACGCTAGCTGAAGGCATTGTTGCTAACTGCCCTAAAGCATTAGTGGGTATTATCACTAACCCAGTAAACGGTACTGTGCCAATTGTTGCTGAAGTATTCAAAAAAGCGGGTACTTACGATGCTAAGCGCGTTTTCGGTATCACTACTTTAGATGTGATCCGTTCAGAAGCATTTGTTGCTGAGCTTAAAGGTGTTGATGTGGCTACTGTTAAAGTACCAGTTATTGGTGGTCACTCAGGCACAACGATTCTACCTCTACTTTCTCAAGTTGAAGGTGTTACTTTCACAGATGAAGAAGTTGCTGCACTTACTCCACGTATCCAAAATGCAGGTACTGAAGTAGTAAACGCTAAAGCGGGCGGTGGTTCAGCTACATTATCAATGGGCGCAGCAGCAGCTCGTTTTTGTATGTCTTTAGTTAAAGGTCTACAAGGCGAAGACGTTGTTGATTACGCTTATGTTGCTGTTGAAGGCGGCGATGCTGCATACTTTGCACACCCAGTACGTTTAGGTAAAAACGGCGTAGAAGAAATTCTTGCTTACGGCGAACTAAGCGCATTTGAAGAGCAAGCTAAAAACGACATGCTAGATACGCTGAAAAAAGACATTCAAGAAGGTGTTGATTTCATCAACGCATAAGCTTGATTTACCTCGGCTGTTAGTTGAGGTAAAGATTAAAAAGCCTGCAATTGCAGGCTTTTTTATGCTCGAAGTATTGTGTATTTAATACCGGTTATTAATGACTGCGATCGACCGCTATTCGGGCAAGGCTAATTAAAGCCTCTTTATATGGCGATTCATCTAATACAGCTAAACAGGCAATTGCCTTATCAGCTTCTTCGTTTGCTTTATCCATTGTGAACTCTAGGGCTTTGGTCTGGGTTAGGGCTGTTAAAATCGCCTCTAAATGATCCATACCGTTATTGTGTTCAATGGCATCGCGAATTAACTGTACTTGTTCTTCATTACCGTGACGCATGGCGTAAAGCAAAGGCAGTGTTGGCTTACCTTCAGCTAAATCGTCACCGATATTCTTCCCTAGTTGCTCTGCATCTGCATTGTAATCAAGTACATCATCAACGAGTTGAAAAGCGGTGCCCAAATGCATGCCGTATAAATTGAGTGCTTTTAATGTTGCTGCATCCTGCTCGGTAATAATAGCTGCAAGGCCTGTGGCTGCTTCAAATAACTTTGCAGTCTTAGAGTAAATAACCTGCATATAACTGTCTTCAGTGGTATCAGGGTCATTACAATTCATTAGTTGTAATACTTCGCCTTCGGCAATGACATTGGTGGCATCGGCAAGTATTTGCATCACTTGCATTTTGCCAAGTCCTACCATCAGCTGAAATGAGCGGGTGTAAATAAAGTCACCAACCAACACGCTTGCAGCATTACCAAACTCAGCATTGGCTGTTGGTGTACCGCGACGTAAATTTGATTCATCAACAACATCATCATGTAATAATGTCGCCGTGTGAATAAATTCAACAATAGTTGCTAAAGTGATATGATCTTTGCCTTCATAGCCAAGCGCCTTAGCCGCCAAAATAGCTAACATAGGGCGAACACGCTTGCCGCCACTGTTCACTATATATAAGCCGAGCTGATTGACGAGTGCTACATCAGAGCGCATTTGTGCGTAAATTAGTTGATTGACGTCATTCATATCGTTTTCGATTAACGCCTGGATAGCTTTTATATCCATTGATCTCCGAGCCAAATTTAATGGGTATACGGGGCTGATTGTACAACAAAAAACGGCTTTGCTCGACAGTTTGTGACGATTCGCTGAAAAAACACGGTTATGCAGCTTAATTTAACCTTAATTAGTAAAGATAACTTTTTTATTTAAGAAATTAACGCCAATTCAACATGCTTATTTTTATTCCTTGAGGTAGTTTGCGCATGGTGTAATTTATTTGTCATCAAACGCTAAAAAGGCTTGGCATAATGCCAATTTAATATAAAATGGAGGAAAATATTGAATCGCTCTCAATGCAGCTATTTTTTATTCATTTAATTAATAAAACAGGCTTGCTAGTTTTTGCACATTAGCGTAAACTTCGCGCCCTATTGAATAATATTTTAGTTGCGTCGATTTGAGGGCGCACAGACGGAGTTAATTATGTACGCGGTTTTCCAAAGTGGTGGTAAACAGCACCGTGTGACTGAAGGTCAAACAATTCGTCTTGAGAAATTAGACGTTGAGACTGGTGCAGCAGTTGAATTTGATTCAGTACTTTTAGTTGCTGATGGTGAGAAAATCGAGATCGGTGTACCGTTCGTAAACGGTGGTAAAATAACAGCTGAGGTTGTTTCACATGGTCGCGGTGAGAAGATTAAGGTTGTTAAATTTAGACGCCGTAAGCATTCTCGTAAGCAAATGGGCCATCGTCAATGGTTCACAGAAGTTAAAATCACTGGCATTAGCGCTTAATTAGAGGTACTTAGAAATGGCACATAAAAAAGCAGCTGGTAGTACTCGTAACGGTCGCGATTCAGAAAGCAAACGCCTAGGTGTTAAGCGTTTTGGTGGCGAATCAGTTCTAGCGGGAAGCATCATTGTTCGTCAACGTGGAACTAAATTTCACGCAGGCGTAAACGTAGGTATCGGTAAAGACCACACTATCTTCGCAAAAGCGGATGGTAAAGTTCAATTTGAACAAAAAGGTCCTTTAAACCGTAAATACGTAAGCATCGTATCTGAGTAATCAGAGCCGGTTCTTAAAAAACCCCGCCTTTGCGGGGTTTTTTGTTTTAAGTCTGTTACTAATCTATACCCAAGTGTTTTTTATGCAGAGTGTGCTCTATAGGCCACTTAGGTATATAATAGTGAAATTAACAAGCCAATCCCTAAAGTGAGTAATCATGAAGTTTGTAGATGAAGTAGAAATTCGCGCAGAAGCTGGAGACGGTGGTAGCGGCATTGTATCTTTCCGTCGTGAAAAATATGTCCCAGATGGTGGACCTGACGGGGGTGACGGTGGTGATGGTGGTAGTGTTTATCTACAAGCTGATGAAAACTTAAATACCCTTATTGATTATCAGTTTGAACGTTTTCATAGAGCTGAACGTGGTACAAATGGTCGCAGTCGTAACTGTACCGGCAAAAAGGCTGATGACTTATATGTCATGGTGCCTGTTGGTACGCGCATTACTGATGTGGATACTCAAGAAGGGCTTGGTGATTTAACTCAGCATGGCCAAAGAATTTTGGTTGCAAAAGGCGGTTTCCATGGCTTGGGGAATGCGCGTTTCAAATCAAGTACTAACCGCGCTCCGAGACAAAAAACATTAGGTACGCCAGGTGAAGTACGTAATCTTAAGCTTGAGTTATTGTTATTAGCTGATGTCGGTTTATTAGGCTTACCTAACGCAGGTAAATCGACTTTCATTCGAAGTGTGTCGGCAGCACGCCCTAAAGTGGCTGACTATCCGTTTACTACGCTTATTCCTAATTTAGGTGTGGTGCGCCCAGAAGCAAATAAATCATTTGTGATTGCTGATATTCCAGGTTTGATTGAGGGTGCCTCGGAAGGTGCTGGTTTAGGTATTCGCTTTTTGAAGCATTTAGAACGTTGTCGTGTGCTATTACATATTATTGATGTGATGCCTGTGGATGGCTCAAATCCAGTTGATAATGCATTTGCGATCATTAATGAATTACATCAATATAGTCCTAAGCTAGCAGAAAAACCACGTTGGCTAGTTTTTAATAAAATAGACTTATTACCGGAAGATGAAGCCCAAGCATTATGTGATCAAATTGCAGAAGAGTTAGGTGAGACAGAGAATATTTATCATATCTCAGCAATTAACAAATTGAATACTCAACCGTTAATTCATAACATAATGACACTACTTGAGAGCATGCCAAAAGAAAAGTTTGTACCAGTTGAAGATGAAGAAGTTGAATTCAAATGGGATACTTATCACAGAGATGCTACGAAGAAGAGTAATGACGACGACGATTGGGATAGTTGGGATGATGACGACTATGACGTTGAAGTTATTTATGAACGTTAGTAAAAATTAGAATGTTATAAAAGGAGCTTGTGCTCCTTTTTTCTTGTTTAATGAAAAAGTACTAGGGTATTGATGTGAAAATTTCAATGATTGCAGCCATGGCAAACAATCGCGTAATTGGTCAAGATAATAATATGCCATGGCATTTGCCAGCTGATTTACAGCATTTTAAAGCGGTTACCATGAGTAAGCCGGTGATCATGGGACGTAAAACATTTGAGTCAATTGGCCGTCCGTTGCCTGGTAGACATAATATAGTGATAAGCCGTAATAGCGACTTTGAAGCCACAGGTGTTGATGTGGTGTCATCGCCAGAGGCCGCAATTTCATTGGTTTGCGAATGTGATGAAGTGATGGTGATTGGCGGTGGTAACATATATCAACAGTTCTTAGAGCGTGCGGATACGCTTTATTTAACGTTTATAGATCTTGATGTTAAAGGGGATACTCAATTCCCTGATTATGAGGGCGCCGCCAATTGGCAAGTTGTAGATGAGCAACATAATCAACCTAGTGATAAGAATTTACACGCATATACCTTCGTTACATTGGATAAAATTAAGTAACATTATTGCGAATAGGCTGATAGGTTGGTACAATATTAGCCAACTAAGGTAGTTATAAAGTATTACACAAGGGTATACAATGATTAAATTATCAACATTACTAGTTGTTTCGGCTGTTGTTTCTGGCTCTATAGCTTTCAGTGCGCCTGTTAAAGCGGATGATCAGTTAGCTGTTTCAATCTGTGAATACATAGCTGCGGATGATAAAAATCGTCTACGTGATAAGCTAAAAAGTTCACGTGTTAAAATTCGTAACATATACGATGCTGTACAGTGTAATGGCCTTAATTTACTGCGCCATGCAATTGCTAGTAATGCTGCTGATGCTGGTGAGTACGTTGTGAAAAACTTATCTAAAAGCTCTTTAGAAGATGGTGCTGATATCACATGGGCTGAATCAAACGGCCACGCAGGATCTGCATTAATCCCTGTAATTAAAGATCGTGCAGGATTATAAAAGAAGCAAATTTAATTATAAAAAACCGCGTTCTATCGCGGTTTTTTTATACCTGTTTGATACGCTCTATTTAGCCCGCTAGCTGGATTAAAGTGTTGATTGTTTAGGCCAACTAAGTGTTACCTTTGCACCACCTGTTACATTACTGTTGGCCATAATAACATCTCCACTGTGCCAACTAGCAATGCGTTTTACGATATACAGGCCTAGTCCATAACCGCTGGCAAGGTTATCATTTTCACCTTGTTGGAAGGGGTCGATTAAAGATGTAGCATTGACAGGAAGACCTTGGCCATCATCTTCGACACTTAAATAATAGTGTGTGTTATCTTCTGTAACACTAATATTGATAAGCTTTTTTGCGTATTTTGACGCATTTACCAATAAGTTCTGTACAGCAATAGCTATGTAATTGGCTTCACAGCAGAGTGTTTTAACTTGGCTGTTTTGTACTATTGTTAAATTTTCATACAAGACATATTTTTCTATTTCAGCCTGAATTAATTCTTCGATATTGGTTTTTTCTTGTTCAAAGTGCTGCTGTTGATGTTCAATGCGAGCAAAGTGTAAGTATTGGTCTAACCGTTGTTCTATTTCATCAATATCCTGCTGGATTTGCTCGTTTATTAGGTCATCCTCAGTTAATGATAGAGCAAACCGCATCCGTGTTAATGGCGTACGTATTTCATGCGAAATAATACGCGATAGATCACGGTGTAAATGAATGAATTGCTCTATGCGTTGTGACATCTGTGAAAATGTATTGGCTAGTGGCGCAATTGAAGAGTTGGGTTTTATTGCGGGTTGCATCATTACTGGTTGCTGGCTAAATTGGTCTGCAGCTGTTTGTAAGATGCTTAAATCTCTAAATACGGGTCTTATTAAAATAAGAATAATGCTACCAAGCAAAATATAGAATGCAAAAAAAACAATTAGATTATTATTTTCATGGTGATTTTGCGGGAGAGGGCCAACTCGATATACAAAGCCCGTTCGCTCACTGGGTAGGTAAATAACGCGTTGGTTATTTTGATTGTTAACTGTAATGATCCCTTCAGTTACTAACTGTTTATGTAGCGATTGCGGCAATGCTAAATCAGCATGTGGAATTTCAGCGATCTGTTGCTCCTTATTTGCAATTAATTGCTGAAAATTTTGTACGGTAAACGGTATGCTGGGCGTGTCTTGCTCAAAAAAGTAGTTATATAACTGACCAAAAATAACGACTAAAACAATTAAACTTGCCGTAATAAAAATATAAAGTCGCAAAAATTGCTGAGTCATATGTTGTTCTATTTATTCTCTTCAGTGTTAATAATGTCTAGGCAATAACCTTTACTACGTACAGATTTTATATCTAGAGTGATGCTGCTTTTTTGGTTACTAAATAGCGTAGTTAGTTTTTTTCTTAATCGACTTATTTTTAAGTCAATAGCACGGTCTAAACCGTTATAGTTACGACCAATAACCTGTTTAAAAAGTATTTCCCGTGATACAGGGTGCGGCGCATTTTTTATTAAAAAAGCAATAATCTCGAACTCACTGTCATTTAAGTTTAATGGAAGTCCGGCAAAATAGGCTTCACGTTTGGTCTGATTGAGAGTAAGTGGTTGCTCAATGCTGTCACGTTGTTGGGTCGGATCATTTTGTCGTAAAATTGCATTAATTTTTGCAAGCAAGAGTTCTGGTTTGAGTGGTTTGATCAAATAATCATAGGCACCTAAATTTAGGCCTTTAATGTGAGATTGATCTGAGTCAAGTGCAGTTAGAAAAATGATTGGGCATGTATGTTCAGTACTTAACTGTTGAAATAATTCAAAGCCATTGCCGTCAGGTAGCATAACATCACAAATAATTAAAGCGGGTATAAAGGTTGCTTTATGTTGTTTGTAGTCAGCTACACTGTTAAATACATCGATAGTAAACCCTTGCTTTAATAAGAACAATTGTATTAATTTTGCGAGTTTTAAATCATCTTCAATTAAATAGATATGCATTACAAGCTCCAGCCAAATTGACGTTTCGAACTGTGAGAGTTTTTTTGGTTATAGATGGTTGTTTTTTGTTCTGTTACAACTCGTTGTTCAATAAAAATAGGGTTACTGAGCCGCACTATAATGCCATAGTTTACTCTAATTTGCAGAGGTTCATCGATACTTTCTTGTGAGTTAACGTAGTTAGTTTTATTGATTTGCGCTGTTGCTTTAAATTTCAGTTGCGATTGCATCGCAGCAAGAGGCTTACTGCTTGTATCAGGGCATAAAATCATTATTAAAAACTTTAACGTATACACTTTCAAAACTTAAGTATCAGAGGAATTATTACATAGTCGAATAAGCGGTGGCACAGCTTAAATTATATGGGGTATAGTTTGTTTGCTATACAACATCACCTGACACGGTTTTCTCATAATTATATAGTTTAATCGTATATTATAAGAAGAGACCTGTTCAGGAAAAGTACAATGATGATTGTTGTTACCATCGTGAGCTCATTATCGCTAACTCTATTATTCACTATTATCCAGCAGGAGTTAACCTATGCTACATAATGATACAGTTTTGAGTTTTCGTTAACCGAGGAAGAGTTAGTAAGTGGGTAATGAAAGTATTTTTATCGATTTGCTTTTTTTGAAACAAAAGTTTAACAGATTCGACCTCTATTACATTTTTATCTGGTAGAATAGGCAGGTTATAAGCAGTTTAAGCAGTGAACAACTATGTTAAGTCCTTTTTATCAGCAACATGCTGATCATATCTCTATATCGCGTGAGCAAGGCTGTCGTTTCGCAAAATGTGTAGCCGATGATTACAACCCGCTACACGATAAAGACGCAAAGAAGTTTTGTGTTCCTGGAGATTTACTTTTTTCATTGGTATTAAATCAGTATGGTATCAGTGAAAAAATGGAATTTACCTTCGCAGGCATGGTTGATGAGACTACCAAACTCAGCTTCCCTGAAGGCGCCGATGAGTTTGATATTACCAGCGGCGAAAAAGTCATGTTAAAGGTAAAGCGTGACGGTAAAACCAGTCAGTGTCAAACACTCACCGATAGCCTAATCAAGAATTACGTTGAGTTTTCCGGCACCACTTTCCCGCATGTGATTATTCCACTTATGGGTAAGCAAGATGTAATGATTAACCCAGCTCGCCCTATGGTTATCTATGAATCAATGTTAATTAACCTTGATACATTAGACATTCATGCACCTACGTTAGAGTTTGCCGAGCCGAGTTTTGAATATACCGGTAAACGCGGAAAAATTACCTTACGTTTCAACTTACTTGAAGAAGGTAAAAAAGTAGGGAATGGTGAAAAACACATGCTAGTGTCTGGTATTCGTGAATATTGCCAAGATACTGTTGATGATCTTATTTCGTTTTATAATCAGCGTAAAGAAACGCTTAAGCCCGTTGCATAAGCAACACGAACTTGAAGATTTAAATGAAGGCGCGCAAGCGCCTTTTTTGTTACTTATTTTGTGCGTACAATAGCGCCATTATTAGTTATTTCAAGTCAATGCTATGTCTGCTGCAACCTTTACGGATCTTCATCTCGACCCTTTACTGCTTAAAGCGCTTGAGCTCAATGAATATCAAACGCCTACGGCTATTCAACTACAAGCCATTCCATTAATTTTAGCCGGTCACGATGTGATGGGCAGTGCACAAACGGGCACAGGTAAGACAGCGGCATTTGTACTTCCTTTACTACACAAGCTATTAACAAGCGAGAAAAAAGATGAGCAAGGTACGGCGCGGATACTAATTTTAACGCCTACCCGAGAGCTTGCTCAGCAAGTATTTGCCAGCTTTGAAAAGTACGCGCAAGGGTCTGATATTAAAGGGGCATTAGCCTATGGTGGCGCAAGCATTGGCCCGCAAGTTAAAGTAATGAAAGACGCGCAAGTGGTGGTTGCAACGCCAGGACGATTACTTGATCACATCATCAAAGGCAGTATTAAACTCTCAAGCGTAGATTCTTTGGTATTTGATGAAGCTGATCGTATGCTAGACATGGGCTTTATTGATGAAATTAAGCGAATTTTGCGCCATGTACCAAGTGATCGGCAAACCTTATTATTCTCAGCGACTTTTGATGACAGCGTGTTTGAACTGAGTAAAAAGTTACTTAAAGATCCTAAATTAATTGAAGTTGATAAGCGTAACTCGGCTGCTGTCGAAGTTGAACAAGTGATTTACGCGGTTGATGAAGATCGTAAACGTGAGCTAGTTTCACACATGATTGGTATGAAAAATTGGCGCCAAGTGCTTATTTTCACACGTACTAAACAAATGGCCGACAAACTTGCTAAAGAAATGTGCAAAGATGGCCTGAAAACAGAATCTATCCATGGTGATAAATCACAAGGCGCACGTGATAGAGCATTACAGAGCTTTAAAGAAGGTACGACCCGTGTACTCGTTGCTACCGATGTCGCTGCTCGCGGCTTAGATATTAGCTCATTAAAGTATGTGATTAACTTTGAACTACCATATATAGCAGAAGACTACGTACACCGCATTGGCCGTACTGGCCGTGCAGGTGAACAAGGTTTAGCTATGTCACTGGTGAGTCTTGATGAACAGTGGCTACTAGAAGAAATTGAAGTATTATTAGATACCCGTCTTACTCCGCAGTGGTTGACCGGCTATGAGCCCGACCCAAACAAAAAGCCTAAAGATAATCGAAAAAATACGAATAAATCGCGAAAAGAACGGGATAAAAAGCGAATTTTAGGTAAAAAAAGTTCAAACCGACGCCGATAAGTTTCTTATACTTAAAGCTCTGCAACTAGCTTGAGTAAGTAGTATGTTTAAAACTAATCAGTGGGTGTTCTCAGGAAAAGACAGTCAAATATCTTTACAAAAGTGGCAAAAGACAGTCGATTTAATGACTGAATTATTTTCAGCCCCAGCAGGATTTGTTGTTCAAGCTACTGACGCTGGCTACCGGATTGTAGTTGCCAGCGAACAACGAGAAAACCCGTATAAAGCAGGGGAGGTCGTGCCACTTGATACAAATATTTTTTGTAAAAAAGTGGTGCAAGACAACCAAGCTTTATATGTGAATCATGCAAGTAAAGATGATATTTGGTTAGACAATCCAGAGGTAACGCAAGACGGGTTTGAGTCATACCTAGGTTTGCCGATCCATTGGCCTGATGGTGAAGTGTTTGGCACTTTTTGTGTCATGGACTTTGAACAAACGGATTATCAGCGCAATTACTTGGAATTAATCAAGCAACTCAGAGACATGGTTGAAGATGATTTAGCATTAATAAACAGTTTTGTGCAAATGCGCGAAATCGCAATGTTAGATCCACTCACTCATATTTATAACCGCCGAGCTCTGAACTTACTCGCCCAACAAAAGCTCAGTTTATCAGGCCGATTAGGCTTTGATGTGTGTTGTTTATTCATTGATATAAATGATTTTAAAAAACTAAACGACAACTATGGCCATGAAATTGGTGATCAAGCCTTAATGACACTCGCCAAAACGCTAAAGTCTCATTTGCGTGATGCTGATATTATTGGTCGTTTAGGCGGGGATGAGTTTGTTGCGTTGATTCAGATTTCTGACAAACGATTAATTAGTCATGTGATAGATAAAATAATTAATGCTTACCAAGCAGAGCTTGCAGATAAAAACCTACCAAATTTAACCTTGAGCATAGGACGTAGTTTTAACTCTTCAGAAAAAGAGTCGTTCGAGGCATTACTTGATATGGCAGATAAAGATATGTATAGCGTAAAACAAGCGTTTAAGTTAGCCAAAAAACCTTAAAACCTCACAGGACAGGCAGCTAAGAGCGAAAGCAGGCACTGAAAAAGTTAAATTTATTCCTGCTTATTTGAGTCGGAGCCTAATTTTGTCCGATAACATTATTAAACGCCGTATTGGGGCAAAATAACACGCTTAATCCTAGCTGTTTTAATTATTTGTTTACAAAGGTAATTATTGGTGAAATTATCAGGGTATGTAATATACCCCGTTTTGGTGTGTTATAAACCACCAAAATGGTGTTCAATAAGCGTTAGGGTTTTCGGAAGTCTTGGGCATTTATGGATAAAAATTTAGCGTTGAAATATCAAAGTTACATGGAAGACGTAGCTCCAAATGTAATAACTATTTTAAGAGCCCATCTTATTATTGAGGAGCAGCTAAATCAGATTTTAGAAATTATTGCTTTTGATTATTCTTCACTGTGTAAAGCAAAGCTTAGTTTTTCTCAATTGGTTCGTATTGTTCAAGCTTTTTTGGATGATCCTTGCCATCCCAATTTATTTCCATCAATAGTTAACTTAAATAAATTGAGAAACATGATTGCTCACAATCTGGAACCATGTGATTTGGAGAAGCAAATTACTAAATTTATTACATCCGCTTCAAATGGCATTGAAAAAGATATTGAGTTAGAAGAAGGTGAATCAATAAATTTAGAATTTTGCCTTGGGTTAATTATGGGGCAGTTAAGTGCAACTATTGAGTCAATAAAACCCTAACAAGAAATTAAACAAGGACAAAAAACAGTTGGTTTTTGCTCCTGCGTCGCTTATTTTAACCAACTATTTTTTGCCTGTTAATTAGGCGTTGCCCGTGTTACCCATGATTATTGAATTTAAAGTAGGAATTAATGGTTAAAGCAAAAGTAAAAAAAGAAAAATCTAAAATCTCTAGGTTTAATTATCAATTACAAAAGTTGCATATATCGAGCCTCAAGGGTATCAAAGATTTTACTTTGGAATTTGAAACCGATAAGCGAGTTACAGCAGTTGTTGGTATAAACGGGTCTGGCAAGTCGACATTAATTCATGCATTAGCATGTACCTTTAAACCTAAAGGTAAACAAACCTCTAAAGACTTTAATCGCCTTTCGCACTTTTTTACTCCAAATAAAGATGCCAGCTGGGACGGTAGTGAATATAGCGTAGAATTTAACTACCAAGAATTAAACCCTTCAAAAGAACCAAAAATAACTAATAAAACTTACACTGAGAAATACTATAAAAAGCCAGGGGTAAAACAAGGTCGTTGGTTACCTATATATGCTAGGCGACATGAAAGAGAGTCTGTTTATATTGGTTTACATGAACTTTCTACATTAAGTGAAGATAAAAATGCTGGCAGGTATAAAGAATATGAAACAGAAGATCTTGCACATGAATCGGCAGATAAAATCAAATCTGACATGGTATATATCCTAGGAAGAAGTTACGAAAAGTTAAGTAGTTGCATAATCAAAAAGAGCGGAAAAATTCACACAATGTTCGGTCTAACTCATAATGGTATAACGTACAGTGAACACTCTATGGGGGCTGGTGAAAAAAGAGTGTTAAGTATGCTCTATGCATTACATAGCCCATTAATTTCTAATGGAGGTTTACTTTTAATAGATGAAGCCGACGTCTTATTGCATGGTGTCGCTTTTAAAAGATTAGTCGAACGAATTATTCAACGCTCTGAAGAAAATAAAATTGAAGTCGTCTTTTCTACTCATCGAGAAACTATCTCTGAATTTAGTAGTGATGTTAATATTTTTGGTATTTTGAATACAGGAAATGGGGTAATTGCTATGCCCCATACTAATCCTCAAGTTATGCACCAATTAACTGGAACATTGTCCCACCCATATCAAATTTGTGTAGAAGATGCTCTCGCTGAAGAAATGATTCTTAATTTAGTTTATAGGATGCACTTACAAACACATGTTAGAGTAAGTAAATTTGGAGCATGGTCGAACGCTTTTGCAATCCTCGCCGGAAAGAAGCTTATGGGGCAGGATATAACAAATACAATTTGTGTACTTGATGGAGATGTATGTAGAGATCTTGAAAGTCGAGAATCAGAATGTAAGCGCCATTTAAATGGCGATGACCGTGCTCAAGACCGTTCCGAGATTGTAAATCAAATAAAAGAATTCAAGATCTCCCACTTTGCGCCAGATGGTGAAAAAGGGAGCCCAGAGTACAATATCAAAATTTTGTTTGAAAATTCAGAGAGCACTGATGAGAGAATTAAAGAGCTTCAAATGTATTCAAAAAGTATCCAAGGATACGATGATTGGCATATATACTTTGAAAAAATGACCGAACTCTCTGGTCAAAGGCAGGTTCGAGAAAAAATATTAAATTTTCTAGAAGAAACTGACGAATGGGCTGAATATACTGAGGAAATACGAAATTGGCTTAGTGATAAATATGCCGAACTTGGCTAGGCACTTAATCGGGTAGCCGGAGGTCTCTTCCAGCCCCCACACCACCTATCATGCGCTTTTTATTTGCAGGAAGTGAAATGGGCGGTTCATCCCCCGTAATGAATATTGCTCCAAATAACTCTTAATGACGCTAAACCTTGTGACGCTAGATAGTCATTGCCTATCGCAATGTTAATTCCTTTTGTTTTTGAGCTGTGACAAGGGCCTTCGCTTCCAAGCGCCTACTTTTGGTACTGGTGATACCACAAGCTATGGCGAGTCGTTCGCTAACACCCAATTTCATTAAACTGCGTACTTTAGTGCGTGCTACTCCCTTATAAAGAGCGCCATTGCCGCCAGTAGCACATTCTTATCCTACGGCGGATCCAGTGATCTAAATCTACCATTAAGTAATTAAAATAAAGGTAAAAAATAGACAGCCTAATGGGGCGGCTGCATTTATTGAAGCAATGGCAAACGTCTAGGCTTTATAGAGCCTGCTCTCATTTAAATAAACAGCTGAATATTACCGCTAATAAAGGCATGAGCAAGTTAACCTTACGCGGACAAACGAAAGTGAATGCCCTCACTTCACTCTGCGGCAACTGTATTGCTTAGTTCATAACATAGAAAAGCAGCAAAACACGATGCATTAATAAAGGTAAGCTGCTACCTCTGACAAATAAGCCACTTAAACACCTGTCATACATTCCAAAACGCCCATTAGAGCAACAGTAAATCCACTTTTTATATTTTTTACGTGAAAGTCAGATGTCGATTGAATCAAAATAGGAACTCGGCTATGGTAAATGCATCAATAAAAATAAATTAAAAACGAGTTAATCTACAGGCTCGTTAGCTGCCAATAGGTAAATTTGAAGTTGGACAATAAATTGACGATTAAACAAGCTCATATCATCTGGATAGCATCTATCGTAAATATCGGTATTGGCATTATTATTCCTGGCTTTGATGTTCTTTCAAAAAGTATCAGCCACGTAGCCCTTGAAGCACCGATATTCGCTTTTATACACAGAACAATGGATATAGTGATTGGCCTTTCGATGTCACTGTTTGCAGTCGGTCTTTTCAAAATAAGCCCACACAAGTTCTCCGCAGCCTCACTCACTACTTTGCTCCTTGGTTGTAGCATGGTCAGTGCAGGGATTTGGACTTTGGAGTCACCACTTCATTTATTGTACAACTTATCAATCTTTATGATTCTTATACCTGTTTGTACGGCGCTAGAATTTAAGAACATTGTCAAATCGTCAAAATTTGAAGCATTTTGTGTTCTGTTATCTTTATTTCATGTCTTAATGTTTTGGTTAATTTATGCGGGGTTTATTCCTCAATCTTATAATGGCCTAATACAAAGAATTTGGGCCGTACCAACAATGGGATGGTTCGGTTACGCGGCATGGCAGCTAACAAGGCGCTAAACTCGCTCCCTTCGGTCGCTGGGACAATAACACTGCGGTGCTGCGCACTTTATCGCAGTATTATTGCTCGTTAGCTTAGCGTTAGCATTCAAATCATATGAGTCACATATTTAATGAGTAGATTAGTATTAATTACTTTCGTATTGTTCAGTCAAGTTGCTTATTCCAGTACTAGCGTTTGTCATGGCACTACTTCAAATGGAAGTTTAGAGAATGGTGTTGAATTACCAAGTGATGGAAATAATTTCGTCAGTTATAGTACTGTTGCAAGACTAGCAGGCAGAACTTATGTGCATTCTACCGTCAAATCTATCATTATAAACTCTTATAAAAACTTAGAAGAAACTATGCCAAATACTGTATATAAATATGCAGAAACTGGATACGAAAGCGGTGGGAAATTCCGCCCTCATAAAACGCATCAAAATGGTTTGTCTGTAGACTTTATGACACCAGTGAAAAATGAGAAAGGTCAATCAGATCATTTGCCTACAAACCCTTTTAATAAGTTCGGCTACAATATTGAATTTGATTCTTCAGGTAAATACGAAGAGTTTACAATCGATTATGATGCATTAGCAGCTCATATTGTCGAGTTGGACAAAGAGTCTAAAAAGCAAGGTGTTGGTTTGTGGCGGGTGATATTTGATCCAGAATTACAGCCACATTTGTTTAAAACTAAGCATTCTGAATACCTTAAAACGAACATTCAGTTTTCTAAAAAACGGTCTTGGGTACGCCATGATGAACACTATCATGTTGATTTCGAAGTTCCGTGTAGATGAATGCTAATCGGGTAGCCGGAGGTCTCCTCCAGCCCACACCACCCATCATGCGCTTTTGATTAACAGGAAACGCAATGTTAATTCCTTTTGTTTTTGAGCTTCGACAAGGACCCTCGCTTGCAAGCGCCTACTTTTGGTACTGGTGATACCACATGCAATGGTGAGTCGTTCGCTAACACCCAATTTCATTAAACTGCGTACTTTAGTGCGTGCTGTACCTTATAAATAGCGTCATTACCACGTAAATACTTCGTGGGTCTAGAATCTGTATTACTCTAAAGCGCAGCGCCTCTGAACCTCTTTGTGAATAATTTACCAAACTTTTTTGCACAAAGAGAAGGGAATGAGAAGTAAATGAGGGAAACTTAGCGCTTAGTATTGGCATGGTTAAACCATCAATAAAAATTAATTTTAAACGAGTTATGCTACAGGCCCGTTAGCCGTTTTTCACAAAACTTGCGTTTATCATCAAAAAGGTATATTTTTTACTCAATGTATATTTTTGAATATGATCCTAATAAAAGCCAAATTAATCTCGATAAACATGGTATCGATTTTGAGGAAGCTAAATTACTGTGGAATGATCCTGACTTACTCGAGATCCCTGCGAATACCAGCGATGAAGCTCGCTTTGTGATAATCGCATTTCACAACGGAAAACATTGGTCAGCTGTAATAACCTATAGAGATAGTAATATCCGTATAATTTCAGTTAGACGTTCAAGAACTAGTGAGGTTAAATTTTATGAAAGCTTCTGATTTCGATAAAGAATTTGATGATGGCAGTGAGATTCTTGCTAATCTTGATTTATCTCAAGCTAAACGAACAAAACAAACAACTAAAAGGGTTAATGTTGATTTTCCTGAATGGATGCTCGATTCGCTAGATCGTGAAGCTAGTCGTGTTGGTGTAACAAGGCAGTCAATTATCAAAGTTTGGCTCGCTGAGCGTATAGAGAACTTGAACCACCATAATATGAAACACGACTAATCGGGTAGCAAGAGGTCTCCTCCAGCCTCTACCACCCATCATGCGCTTTTTATTAACAGGAAGTGCAATCGGCGGTTCATCTCCAAGCGCCTAGTTTGGGGCTGGTGATATCACATGCTATGGCAAGTAGGGCCTAAAATCTGTATTACTCTTAAGCGCAGCGTCTCTTAACCTCTTTGTGAATAATTCACTAAGTTTTTTGCACAAAAAGAAGGAAACGAAGCTAAATACTTGAGCTGGCTTATTCTATGTCGCTTATCATTATTGCCCGAAGCCCGAAGCC
>NZ_PNDT01000070.1:0-783 GCF_005886375.1 Pseudoalteromonas sp. S1727 | reverse complement strand
GATAGCTGATAGCTGATATCTATTCCCGCTGTTTTTGGCTACAATACGCGCCGATCAATTTTTAGGTATTAAAGTTTGTGACTAACCGCTCTTCTAATTCAGTACTTGTCTTGCGTGCCCAGCAAATTAGTGAATCTCGCCGTGAGTTTAATGCCCGTGGCGGCAAAATGGATCGTTGTGAGCAATGCTTAATTGCAAAGCATTATTGCATTTGTGACGGCGTAGAGCAGGCGCAGTGCAATGCCGCTGTTTGCATGCTGATGTATCATAATGAAAGCTTTAAACCTTCTAATACCGGTCGTTTGATTGCTGAAATAGTCCCTGACAATTACGCTTTTCGCTGGGACAGAACCGAGCCTGATGCAAAGCTGTTAGCGTTATTGAACGATCCGCAGTATCAGCCTATGGTGATTTTTCCTGCCACGGATGTTGAAGATGCCACGCGTGTTATTACAGATGTAGAGCGCCTGCCAAATAAACGCCCATTGTTTATCTTTTTAGATGGCACATGGCGTGAAGCGAAAAAAATGATCCGCAAAAGCCCGTATCTTGATAATTTACCTGTGCTGTCGATCACCGCTGAGAAGCTGTCTGATTATCGCCTGCGTATAGCGCCGCATGCCCATCAACTTGGCACCGCGGAAGTGGCAATTATGGTGTTAGCGTTAGCTGGTGAGGCTGATGCTGCAACTAAACTCGAGCAACATTTTATGAAATTCCGCGATGCGTATTTATTGGGTAAACGCAACAAAGGCAGACCTGCGTAGGTGCGGGTTTACCCAG